>CAMLGR010000039.1 GCA_946479615.1 uncultured Bacteroidota bacterium
AGTCTTCTTTTTAAAATGATGGGTTCGAATATAGCCGTGAAAAAGCTGATGGAGGAAAAACAAACCAGGGCCACGGAAATATTCGATTGTTTGATCGATGCATAAAAGGTTATCCAGTGAAGAGTAGCGATAAATCCTACAGCACCGATCTTCATTATTTCTTTTACCGGTATGCGCTGGATCTTTCTCATCAATCCAAACAGGATCCACATGGCAAGGGCTGTGAATAAAAGCCTGTACCAAACGATCATGCCTTCATTAAACGTGATCAGTCGGCCGAGGATAGCTGTAAACCCGGCGAGGAATACAGCAACATGGAGCTGGAGAAAGGCTTTTTTCATTCAGGGCGCAAACTAAGAAACATATTTCAATACAAGACTGCCTGGAAAAACTGGTTGCCAGCCTCTGCGGCCCTCTGTGTCTTCTCTGTGGCTCTCTGTGTATAATTCTTGTAAGAAAGATTCTATTCATAAGACTTGTAAAGAGCTTTAACCTGATATCTTACTACCGGAGTTATACACAGAGAGCCACAGAGGGCCGCAGGGGATTTTGCGTGGTATAGAATTTCAATACCCTATATCCGTTGACGACTTCACAAAATAAGTGATCAGTAAAGTGATAATAAAAACAACGGTAATAATGAAGATCCTTGTATAAAGCGATTTGATCAACGCACGAACGGTTTCACTGTATTTATGAAGCGGACTGAAGATCGAAAGCCGGGAACTTTTGGCGATGCGGCGGATACGGGAAAAGTAAATGATACAGGTGCCTGCCCATGCAATTAACAGAACCCAAAAGATGGTAGAGTCCATAACAAATGTTGAAGTGTAACTAATTGTAAATTGAATTACTTACCCTCTGCGACCATCTCACTGCTGTGTAAATGCGTGACCGACCCGGTTTCAATTTTTTTTACCCGTTTTTTATAGTTGGTAAATAAACTGTACCAGCGAAGTTTGAGTACTCCTAATATGCCTTCTTTCACGATGCCTTTATTCATCTTTGATGAACCCAGGGTCCTGTCCTGGAAAATAATAGGCACTTCTTTTAGTTTGAACCGGAGCTTCCAGGCGGCAAATTTCATTTCGATCTGGAAAGCATATCCTGTAAAATGTATTTCGTCGAGGTTGATCGCCTCCAGTACTTCTCTTTTATAGCAGACAAAACCGGCGGTTGGATCTTTCACCGGCATCCAGGTGATCAGGCGGGTATAGACAGATGCGCCTTTGGAAAGAGCGATCCGGTTGCCGGGCCAGTTCACTACCCCACCACCTTTGACATACCGGGAACCAATTGCCAGGTCAGCGCCTTCATAGCGGCAGGCCTTGTATAAACGGACCAGATCAGCGGGATTGTGGGAGAAATCGGCATCCATTTCAAAAATATACTGATACCCACTGGCGATCGCCCATTTAAATCCATAGATATAGGCGGTGCCCAGGCCCAGTTTGCCCCTTCTTTCCCGTATAAATAAACGATTGGAAAATGCAGGCTGCATATCCTTTACGATCTGCGCCGTGCCGTCAGGAGAACCATCATCGATCACCAGTACATGAAAATTCTCTTCCAGTTGGAAAATGGCCTTGAGAATATGGCTGATATTCTCCTTTTCGTTATAAGTTGGTATAATGACTAGCTTATCCAATGTCTTTATCAGAACCTGTTATTTACGAATTTACGAAAATCGGAAAAGACCTCATGTTAAAAATTTTACACAAGCAACTAACACTTTCTCAGGCTTTTTTGAGCATGGTGCGGGTGTAGATTTCGGTGAGTTTTTGCTTGGTATGCTGGGGGAAATCGCCTTTCATCATCCAGTCATAGTATTGAGGTTCGGAGCGCAGCACGTCGGAGACGGCGCGTCCTTTGAATTTGCCGAAATTGAAGACCTCTACCCCGTTTTCCATCACAAACCGGCGGGCAAAGTCCACGATCACTTCCTCACCCGTTGCCTTCAGGATAGAATCGACGCTATTGCCCAGGGCTGGGTAACGAACCACCTGCGCTTCCAGTATTTCATGAGTAGCAGAAGCGTCTATCTCTGCACTATGGGCGCCATCGAGCTGCTTGTTGCAATAGAACTTATAGGCAGCGCCCAGCGTACGTTGTTCCATCTGGTGAAAGATCTTCTGCACATCCACCAGCCTCCGCCCTTTCATATCGAATTCTACCTGCACCCGCAGGAACTCTTCCATCAGTAGGGGAATATCGAAACGATTACTGTTATAACCGGCGATATCGCATCCATCGAGCATCTGTTTCAGCTCATTTGCCGCCTGCCTGAAAGTAGGGGCATCCTTTACCATCTCATTGGAGATACCATGTATATCCACCGATGCCTGGGAAATAGTCATTTCAGGATTGATCAGTTTGCGTTTGACACTACGTGTTCCATCCGGAAGGATCTTTACAATGGCAATCTCAACGATACGGTCGGTACCCAGGTTAATGCCAGTCGTTTCCAGGTCAATAAAGGCAAGTGGTTTTGTCAGCTTCAACATCGGCTCTGTATTATCTCTTTTTAAATCGGCGGTAAAGGTAATTTTTTCTGGTTATCAAAATCATTATTTACGCCGATAGTAGAGTATCTTTTACCGGATAACCAGCCGTTGATGACCCCTGACCCGAAGCCGGCTGCCAACCCATGACATTTCTATTAGTGGCTACAGGCATTATTGATGATAATTTGAATGACTGAACGACTGATCATCAGCCTGTTCGGGACATATGTTAGTTTTAGCAATTATATAAGAGAAGGCAGCCCGGCGGGTGGTGTATATTTGTGAAATATCTGAAGATTTTTTCCGTTATTACAGGACCAATAAATCACCTGAGAAAATGAAAAAAACAATTCTGATCCTTTCCTTATTCATTCTTGCTATCGTCAGCAGTTCCTGCTACTCATCCAGGAAAAGCGGATGCCCGATGCAGGAGCAATCTACCTATCGTTATAGAAGATGATGATGTGGTGTTAGATGTCAGGTTTTAAGTTTTAGGTGTGAACACACAAATCAGTAGTAGCGTACTACATTCCATGGAATGTTAAGTGATAAATTTTAAATGTTGAGTGATCAGCAATGACTATTCAATTATAGCATCCCCTAAAACCATCCCTACAGCCCTTTCGTATTGATAAAATTCACCAGCGCGGCAGTGTTCTTGAGCTTGAGTTTTTTGAGAATGTTGTAGCGGTGTACTTCCACTGTCTTTAAGGAGATATCAAGCTGGCCCGCGATCTCTTTGGAAGAAAGACCTTCCTTCAGCAATTTGACAATATCGATCTCGCGGCGTGATAACGTATTCATATCGGCATGATCGGAATCTTCATCCAGTTCCAGTTGTGCCAGGATGTTCTTCACTTCTTCGCAGATATATTTCTTTCCGTTATTGACTTCAATGATCGCAGCGATCATTTCATCCTTGGATGAATTCTTGGTTACATATCCCATCGCGCCCAATTGCAACATCTTCTTGGCATAGGCAGGCATCGAATGCATCGATACGGCAATGATCCTGGATTCGGGTGACAATTTCTGGATCTGCATCGTGGCGTCAAAACCATTCACAGGTGTCATGTTCACATCCATTAAAATAATGCGGGGTCTTTTTACACGCGCGATCTCGATGGCTTCCTCGCCGGAATCTGTTTCGCCGATGACAATAAATCGCGGGTCACTATTTAAAATAAATGACCACGAATCTCTGATTAGCTTATGATCGTCTACAAGCAGTATGGTGATCTTATCCATATCGGATATGTGGCTTTAACGCACGGTGATAAGGTTATTTGTGTCTTAAAAAAACGGCCAATACAAAAGAAATCAATAATGGTATTTCACCAAAAAAAATTTGTTGCAGTAACACGCATAAACAAGTGGAAACACTTAATTTTCAGAAAGAATATAAAAAAATAATTTTGACCGTCATTTTTGAAAAAATCGGGGTATAAGAGTAATAACTTACCCTGCTAATAAGCGCTGAAGTGATTTTAATTTTCAAGATTGAAATTAACACCCGCCATTACCCATCTTCCAGGCATGATCGCTCCCAAAAGATCGCTATAATTAATATTAGATAAATTATTAATCTGTACAAAGGTTTTAATTCTTCTCTTACAGAAAAACACTCCCGCTCTTCCATTCAGCAATAAATAGTCGTCCGAGATATTTGCATGTATCGCCGCAGCTGCCTGTGCACTTCTTGTTTTATAAATACCATTGAATCCGATAAAGAAATATTTCTGACTGTATTCAACAGAAAAGTTATTCATGAATTTAGCATGCGATGAAACATAAAAAGAAGGAACCGCATCACTGCTGCTGCTATTGAGCCATACAAAGCCAACCGCTGCTATCACTGAATGATTCCTGCGCCATTGCTGCTGGTATTGCAGATCGATCTCTCCACCGGTTGTATTTACTTTCGCAATATTCTTTGCCAATGCATAAGTACCACCCACCACCAGGTTCTCTTTTCTCGGCATATCCGCATACGTTGTCGCTACATAATCGATCAGCCGCTTATGAAAACGCTGGAAGAATGTTCCTGCTATCTTGAATCGCTTGGATAAAAAATAATCAGCCCCTGCTTCATAACTGAAAGAATGTTCTGCTTCCAGGTCAGGATTGCCAATACGCTGGCCACTGGCTACATTGGTTTTGTTATAATTATTATAACGTTCGGTGAAATCGGCATCGCGGATCGTTTTACCGGCACTGCCACGCAACTGGAACTGGTTATGCTTCCAGGATATATTTACCTGTGGCACCAGTTCGGTACCACTGCGCTGGTTCCAGTCAAGACGCAAAGCCGGCATGATCGTAAAATCATGAATGGATTGATTCCATACCAGGAAAGCCGCGGCCTGTGCCACCTGGTGATCACCCCTGTCATTGGATTTTATTGTTTTATTGATGATCTGTGCACCGCTTACCAGCACCGACTGTTCACTTGTTTTCCATTCATCAGAAACAGTTGCCTGTAATAACTGGCTGGTATTGGCATTCGCGACAGATACATCATTGAATTTAAAATCATCCTTCACCGATTTCCATCCTGCATCCAGGTTCACCGTATGCTTTTTACCTGTATATCTTACACGCGCCTGGTTCCAGAACGTTGTTACTTTCTCATCCGATGTATCGCTGGCGAACACAGTATAAAAGTTTTGTGCATCGAAGCGCCGGTTATCATACGAAGAACGAACAGCCAGTTGCCATTTATCATTGAAGAAATGATTGACGGATACAGAGCCTGTATTGGCATATACAAAACCACGTGTGCCTCTTTTCAGTTGTCCTTCTGTATTATTACTCAGGAATCCACCGCCAACTGCCGTGTTTCCATTTTGATAATACCCACCTGCATTGACATTCACCAACTGGTGTTCGCCACCGGTTGCCTCCGTCTGCACATTCCATTTCTTTTGCTGTGGCCGGGCTGCAAATGTTTTGGTGATAATTTGTATTACACCCCCTACTGCTTCCGAACCATAAATAGCGGAAGAAGCTCCTTTTAATATTTCTATGTGATCTATCTCAGCAGGAGCTATGGGAATATAACTATTGAAGTGACCGGTATTGGGATCATTGATACGAACCCCATCCAATATTACAAGCACCTGTTGAAAAGTACCGCCACGTAATACAATATCGCTTTGAGAACCGAGCGGACCGCGCATCTGCACTTCCACACCGGGGAGATAACGTAATAATTCATCAACAGAATGAACGGGAAGATTAACAAGATCGGCGCCTTTAATACTTAAAATATTCCTGCCTGTCCGGGAAACAGGCTTCTCCACCAATGAAGCAGTAACAGTGACAGGATCTAAGATCGTTTCTTTATCCTGCGCATGGATAGACAAGGTGACAAAGAGTGCAGAAGCAGTCAGTATTTTTTTCATGGCGCAAATATGAAGAAAACAATGCTTAATTCCAGCGCAAAATTTACCGATTTTATTTTTTATGACGTTGACGTAACACAGCCGATACATCGTGTATCGAGTACCCTTTATATTCCAGCAAGATCATATAATGAAATAAAAGATCTGCTGCTTCATCCAAAAATCGTTTATCATCATTGTCTTTTGCTTCAATAACAAGTTCCACAGCTTCTTCCCCTACTTTTTGGGCAATCGCATTCACTCCTTTTTTAAACAGGCCCGATGTATACGATGTATCTGCCGGAGAAGTATGACGTTGCTTGATCACTTCACCCAAAACAGAAATAAAATCAGGATTGTCGTTGATCTCGTTGAAACAGGTATCGGCACCGGTATGGCAAACAGGGCCCAGCGGATGCGCTTTTACCAATAACGTATCGTTATCACAATCCACAGCGATGCTTTTCAGTTCCAGGAAATGACCACTCTCCTCACCTTTTGTCCATAATCTTTTTTTGCTGCGACTGTAAAACGTAACCCGTTTCAGTTCATTGGTCTTATCTACAGCTTCCTGGTTCATAAAACCAAGCATCAATACTTTTCCGGTGATATTATCCTGTACGATCGCAGGCACCAGGCCATCGTTGTATTTTGAAAAATCGATTGTCATAATTTTTTATTTTCTGACCGGTATATGTTGTTCCGACAAGTATTCTTTCAGATCGGGTATACTGATTTCTTTAAAATGAAAAATGCTGGCAGCCAGGGCTGCATCGGCCATGCCTTTATTAAATACATCTGCAAAATGAACAGGCGTTCCCCCACCACCACTCGCTATAACAGGTATGGGTAATGATGCTGCCAGTTGCCGGGTGATATCCAATGCAAACCCCGATTTGGTACCATCGTGGTTCATGGATGTCAATAATATTTCGCCGGCACCTGCCTCTGTTCCACGGCGCGCCCAATCCATGCATTTCATTTCTGTTTTTAACCGTCCGCCATTCAGGTATACATACCATTCGCCATCTTCTTCTTTTTTAGTATCGATAGCCAGCACAACAAATTGGCTGCCGAATTCCCTGGCAAGATCATTTACCAGTTGCGGATTTTTAAATGCCGCTGAATTGATCGACACTTTATCGGCGCCACTGCCCAGCAAAACAGATGCATCTTCCACCGAACTCACTCCACCACCCACGGTAAAGGGAATATTTACATTCCGGGCAATACGCCGGGCAAGTTCACCCAGGGTCTTTCTTTTTTCAACAGTAGCGGTGATATCGAGAAATACCAGTTCATCGGCTCCTTCCTGTGCATACCGCGCCCCCAGTTCTACCGGATCGCCGGCATCCCGCAGATCAATAAAGTTGGTGCCCTTGACCGTGCGGCCATCTTTGATATCGAGACAAGGAATGATTCTTTTGCAAAGCATGAGAGGTGTTGGGTGTTAAGTTTTAGGTGTTAGGTGTTGGGTTTTAGATATTGAATGTTGTGATGATTTAAATAATCAATATTCAATGTTCAATAATCAAGTATCAAGTATGCCGAAGATTCAGAACGATCAGTATTTTCACTCCCTTGAACATTGATTATTGATGGTTGTTTATTGATTATTTCCTATTGACTACTCACAATTGACCATTCGCCATTCACCATTCTCCGCTCCTCTTTCACCTTCTCAGCTCTTCCAGCTTTATCCTGTTCTCATATATCGCTTTTCCGATAATCACGCCGCTGCAACCGATATTCTCCAGTTCGTCCACATCTTTCATCGAGCTGACCCCGCCGCTGGCGATAAAATGAAGAGAAGGAAATTTAGCAATGATGTTTTTATACAATTCCACTGAAGGACCTTCGAGCTTTCCATCCTTGCTAACATCGGTACAAAAGACCTGGCTGATCCCTTTCTCCACATATTTCTCAATAAAATCATAGATCCATATATCCGTTGTTTCCAGCCAGCCGGCTACCGCGATCTTTTCTTCTTTTACATCGGCGCCGAGTAAAAATTTATCAGCCCCGTATTGCAATAACCATTTCACAAACTCTTCTTCATTCTTCACTGCTATACTTCCTATGGTTGCCAGCGCCGCACCCGAATCAAAAACGATCTGTACGTCTTTTTGTGTTTTTATACCACCACCGAAGTCGATCACAAGGGAAGTTTTAGCAGCCAGCGTTTCCAGCACTTTCCAGTTCTTTACCGCACCGGCTTTTGCTCCATCGAGATCGACCAGGTGCAAACGGCGCAACCCGGCATCTTCAAATTCTTTGGCTACTTCCAGCGGTTGTTCATTATAAATAGTTTTCTGCGCATAATCTCCCTGCGTGAGCCGTACGCATTTCCCATCGATGATATCTATTGCCGGGATTATTTCCATATTTCTTTCTTCTATGTGTGTATTCCTATGTACCTATGTGCCTATGTGGTGAGATTACGCAAAACCGCTATAGTGTCTATAGCCGAATGGCGTAGGCTTACCACATAGGCACATAGGTACAAAGGTTTCACATAGGCATTCATTATTTAATATTAATAAAGTTCCTGAGTACTCTTTCTCCTGTTTGCGCGCTTTTCTCCGTATGAAACTGCACTCCATAAAAATTCTTCGTATGCAAGGCCGCACTATACGGTAACCCATATTCAGCCGTCGCAATTGTCTGATCGCTTAATTCTGCATAGTAACTATGTACATTATAGATATAACTATGTTCTTCCAGTCCTTTGAACAAACCCGATCCCAGGTTGTAAATATCATTCCAGCCGATCTGCGGTATCTTGACCTGTCCGTCAGGAAAACGCCTGACCTTTACATCAAATACACCCAGTCCCTTTGTATCGCGCTCTTCCGAATGCTTGCATAACAACTGCATTCCGACACAAATTCCCAGTACCGGTTGTTTGAGCTGAGGGATCAGTTGATCAAGTTTTTTTTCCTTGAGACTATTCATGGCGCTGCGCGCCTCTCCCACACCGGGAAACACCACACGGTCTGCTGCAACGATCTTTGCATGATCATCCGTTACCGTCGCCTGGATGCCGATACGCTCCAACGCGTACAGAACGGATTGAATATTTCCCGCATTATATTTTATCAGCACCACATTCATACACTACAACACTCCTTTTGTACTTGGTAAATAGTTGCTCAGCGGATCTCTTTTCACCGCCATGCGGATAGCGCGGGCAAAGGCTTTGAAGATCGCTTCGATCTTATGATGTTCGTTGTCTCCTTTGCATTCTATATTGAGATTGCATTTGGCCGCATCGCTGAATGACTTGAAGAAATGAAAGAACATTTCGGTTGGCATTTCACCAATCTTTTCTCTCTTGAATTCCACGTTCCATACGATCCAGTTCCGCCCGCCAAAATCGATCAGCACTTTGGCATCTGCTTCATCCATCGGTAAGGCAAAACCATAGCGATCCATTCCTCTTTTATCTGCCAGGGCTTTGGCGAATGTTTCTCCCAACGCAATGCCTGTATCTTCGATGGTATGATGTTCATCGATATGCAGATCGCCTTTGGCAGTAATTTGCAGATCGATCTTTCCATGACGCGCGATCTGTTCCAGCATATGATCAAAGAAACCCAAACCCGTAGCGATCGATGCTTCTCCACGGCCATCCAGGTTCGCCTGGATACGGATCTTTGTTTCATTCGTATTCCGTTCATGAACCACTTCCCGCAATCCCGATTTCAAAAAAGAATAAATAGCCGACCATTCGGTAGTCTCCAGCGCAACAGTCGTTGCACGGAGTTCTTCTGCCTTGTCTTTGATCTCTGCCCCACCGAGCAAGGCATCATTATTCAGCCAGATGCCTTTACAACCCAGGTTCTTTGCGAGCTGAATATCGGTGATACGATCTCCGATCACATAAGAATTGGCGATATCGTATTTCCCATTATTTAAATATTCGGTCAGCATGCCTGTACCCGGTTTACGGGTAGGCATATTATCCGATGGAAATGTTTTATCAATATGCACTTTTGAAAATTGAATGCCTTCATTTTCCAGCGAGCGCATCACAAATTCCTGCACAGGCCAGAATGTATCTTCCGGGAAAACCGTTGTGCCCAGGCCATCCTGGTTGGTGACCATCACCAGTTCATAGTCCAGTTCCCTGGCGATTCGTCCCATGTATTCGAACATATGCGGGTAGAATACCAGTTTATCAAATGAATCCAGTTGATAAGTTGGCGGCGCTTCATTGATCAGGGTGCCATCTCTGTCTATAAATAAGATCCGTTTCATACATCATTTCATTTTTTCTCTTACCGCATGTACTTCACCGGTTGTAACAGCCGGCGCTTTATTACCAAAACTATTTCTCACATAACTCAGTACATTGGCGATCTCTTCATCGGTAAGACCGGGAATCGGCCCCATCAGGTTCTTATACGGCCGTGACGGATCAGTGCCGAATGCAGCCGAACCTTCGAGTACGATATGCACCAGTTTTTCAATATCACCCGCTACATACGCGGAGCCTGCCAATGGCGCATTCATTCCCGGAACACCTTTGCCATCATCCATATGGCAACCCTGGCAATAGGTAGCGTATACCGCTTTTCCTTTTTCATTCACCTTATCATCCTGTCCACAGCCATAGGCAATGAACAGGATGATAATGGTGAGCGTCAAAATGCTTTTACGCATATTTATTTCTTGTAAGTAATTTTCCAGATACGGCCTGTCTGATCTTCCGAAAGGTATAAAGCACCATCGGCTCCCTGTGCCAATCCGCAGGGACGGAATCTTGCATCACCGGGTGTTTTCCGGGGACCGGCAAAACCATCCGCAAATACTTCATAATTACCATCGGGCATACCATCTTTAAAGGGTACGAACACCAACGAATAACCAGCCTGTGGTTGCGGTGCACGGTTCCAGGAACCATGAAAAGCAATGAATGCCCCATTCTTGTATTTTCCGGGAAACTGATCGCCGGTATAAAACATCATGGCATTAGGCGCCCAATGCGCAGGAAATGCATAGATCGGTTTTTGTTTCGTATCGCATCCGGTGGTTTTCTTTCCATCACCGCCATATTCCGGCGCCTGCACTTTTAATTTCTGTGCCGGATCATAATAGCAATAAGGCCATCCGAAATCATCTCCTTTGTGAATACGGAACATTTCTTCGGCAGGAAGTTCTACCCGCTGATCTTCGGTAAATTTTTCCGGGAACAAACGATCCAGATCATCACGGCCATGCTGCATGGCATACAACTCATTTACCTGTGTGTTCCAGTCAAGACCCACGATATTACGGATACCCGTAGCATAACGTACACCATCCGCATAATGCTGGTTCGCCTTATCTGCTTTGAACTGCCAGATAGCAGCGGCTGAATCGAGCAAAGGGCAAGGGTTTCTTCCGGGAGAACCGGCTTCCCTGTCTTTTTCCTGGCAGGAATTGGAAGGAGCACCGATATTAACATAAATATTACCTGCATTATCGAGGGTGATCGATTTGGAAGAATGTTGACGACGGTTGATCAAACCGGTAATGATCTTTTCTTCCGTGGTTGTATCGGGAGCGCCATCAGCACCGAGTTTATACCTGTATACATCATCATCGGAAGAAGCATAGAGATAACCATTCTTGATGGCGATGCCGGTACCAATATAATTACCGAAACCGGTGATATCATCCGCCACCCCATCGTTGTTGGTATCACGCAGGCGCAGGATGCCATGCCCTTTGTACAATTTTTCGAGTTTTACATAAATGTCTCCGTTATTGAAAACGATATGTCTTGCCTTTCCCAGTGAATCGGCAAAAACCGATGCTGTAAATCCTTGCGGCAATGTGATAGCGGTGCTATCCGTTACAGCCGGTGTGCTATCCGTTGTTTTCTTATCCTCGTTGTTGCAGGAATAAATGCCTGCAAGTACCAGTAAAAAAAGCGAAGCGATTAAATATTTCATCTGTTAATTTTTTAAAAATGAATAGACGGTGTGAAAGGGTAAAGTTACGAGGTCAATGGTGAATAGTGAATGGTGAATAATCAATATCTGACACAAGAGCCACATGGATACGCAGGAATTCACTATTCACCATTCACTATTGACCCATTCACCCTTCCACAACCGCTGAGCGCAACCCTTCCAGCAATTTCTTATTTTCTTCTTCCGTACCGATCGTAATCCGTAAACAATCTTCGCATAACCTGACACGGCTGCGGTCACGCACAACAATACCATCACCTAACAAATGTTCATATACCCCGGCAGCATTCTTCACTTTTACCAATAGAAAATTAGCATCGGATGGATATACATGGATCACCACGGGTAATAACAGGAGTTGTTGGGCCATCTCATCGCGCATGATCACCAGTTGCCGGATCATATCATTCACCTGTCCTACTTCTTCGAGCGCTTTCAGCGCCAGTTCCTGTGTGGGCTGACTGATATTATACGGTGGTTTTATTTTATTCAGCCAATTGACGATCTCCGGGGATGAAATGATCATACCTAAACGAAGAGCCGCCAGGCCCCATGCTTTGCTCAAGGTTTGCATGACTACCAGGTTGGGATATTCTTTCAGGTCAACGATCAGTGAACGTTGTTTGGCAAAATTGATATAGGCTTCATCCACCACTACCAGGCCTTCAAAATTATTCAGCAATACTTCGATATCGGCATAAACGATACTGTTGCCCGTAGGATTATTCGGCGAACAGATCCAGATGATCTTCGTGTTTTCGTCAATTGCATTTTCAATGCCTTCCATATCCAATTGGAAATTTTCCAACAGCGATACTTTCTTTACCGCGACATCATTGATGGCGGCGCTCACCTCGTACATACCATAGGTAGGCGGGCAAATGATCACATTGTCTTTTCCCGGTTCACAAAAACAACGAAACAACAGATCGATACATTCATCACTGCCATTACCCAGGAAAATACTTTCAGCCGCAACATTTTTAATAGCCGCTAACACTTCTTTTACCTGGTGCTGGTGAGGATCGGGATAACGGTTATACCATTTTGTCAACGGGGAACCGAGGCTGTTCTCATTCGCATCCAGGAATACTTTCGCCTGCCCGGAAAATTCATCCCTCGCAGAAGAATAAGGCTTTACTTTTTTAATATTGGCCCGTACCAGTATATCCAGTGTAAAACTCATAATTATTTATTTGATTCATTCAATCGTATACTTACTGCATTCGCATGTGCCTGCAAGCCTTCTGCTTCGGCCATGGTAATAATCGTGCGACCGATATTTTTCAATCCTGCTTCCGATAGTTTCTGGTAAGTGATCTTTTTCGTAAAACTATCCACGCTTACGCCGCTATAACTTTTTGCATAGCCATTGGTGGGCAAAGCATGATTGGTGCCGCTGGCATAATCGCCCGCGCTTTCGGGTGAATAATTTCCCAGGAACACCGATCCTGCATTGATCACCCGTTCCGCTATTTCTTCATCGTTGCGGCAACAGATGATCAAATGCTCCGCCGCATATTCATTCACCAGGTCAATCGCCATATCGATATCTTTCATGATAACGAGTTGACTATTATCCAGTGCAAGCGTAGCTGTTTTTTCACGCGGAAGCGCTGTTACCTGTTTTTGTATTTCTTCTTTGACAAGCTGAACGATCTCTTCATGACAACTGACCAGCAATACCTGGCTATCGGGGCCATGTTCGGCCTGTGATAAAAGATCGGCTGCTACAAACGCAGGATTGGCTGTTTCATCAGCGAGTACACAAACTTCGCTGGGACCTGCAGGCATATCGATAGCAATACCTTCGGCCTGTACCAATTGTTTGGCGCAATTGACATATTGATTACCGGGGCCGAAGATCTTCGATACGGCCGGAACGGTTTCTGTGCCATAAGCCAATGCAGCGATCGCCTGCACACCACCTGCTTTGATGATTTTTGTAATCCCCACTTCCTGCGCGGCAAATACAATCGCAGGATGAATGTTACCATCCTTTTGCGGGGGAGAACATAATACGATCTCCCTGCAACCGGCGATCTTAGCGGGTATACCCAGCATCAGCACCGTGGAAAAAAGCGGGGCTGTGCCACCGGGAATATAAAGACCTACTCTTTCGATCGGTACAGTTTTTCTCCAGCAATTTATACCGGGCATGGTTTCTACTGCTATAGCAGGCTGTACCTGGAGAGCATGGAATTTTTCAATATTATCCTTTGCCATGCGGATGGCTTCTTTTAATTCCGGTGAAATGGATTTAATAGCCTGGCTGATCTCTTTATCGGTCAGCAACAGGCTTTTGATCTTTACCCCATCAAACTCTCTGGTGAATTTCTTCACGGCTTTGTCACCGTCCTTTTTTACTTTATCCAGTATCTTACGCACTTTTTTCTCCAATGATAATGCATCAAAAACCGGCCGCTGTAATAAAGCGGGCCATTCGTTTCGTTCGGGATATTTTATCAGCTTCATGTAATACAGTTAAATGATCATTTTTTCAATCGGCACAACGAGTATTCCCTGTGCACCGGCATCTTTTAATTGTTCGATGATATTCCAGAAATCATTTTCATCGATCACGCTGTGCACACTGTGCCAGCCGGGCTCGGCAAGCGGCAACACGGTCGGACTTTTCATACCGGGCAACAGTGAAATGATCTTTTGAAGATGTGCATCCGGCGCGTTGAGCAGGATGTATTTATTATTCTTAGCTTTTTTAACCGACCTGATACGGAAGAGCAGGCGTTGTAATAACTTTTGTTTTTCCTGGTCGAGTTGTTTATTCTGTACCAGTACGGCCTGTGATTGAAGAATGGTCTCGGTTTCTTTCAACCCGTTTGTCAATAAAGTAGAACCGCTGCTCACGAGATCGCAGATCGCATCGGCCAAACCGATACCCGGTGCAATTTCCACGCTGCCGCTGATCTCATGTATCTCTGCTTTGATCTTATTCTTTTGTAAATAATCCTGGAGCAATACAGGGTAACTGGTCGCGATCCTTTTTCCCTGCAATCCCTGGAGACTGTATTCTTCATTCCGTCCTACGGCAATGGAGAGGCGGCATTTACCAAACCCGAGTTGTTCCAATACCTCCACTTCTTTTTTCTTTTCATAAACGACGTTTTCACCAACGATACCGGCATCGGCAACGGCATCTTCTACATATTGGGGGATATCGTCATCGCGCAGGAAATAGACTTCCAGCGGAAAATTGGCCGCGGTGGATTTCAGTTTATTACCACCGTTGGAGATATCGATCCCGCATTCTTTGAGCAGCCGCATGGAATCTTCATGGAGCCTGCCGGATTTCTGGATTGCAATTTTAAGTTTCATATCATGTTGTTTGTCCCTTCATACAGGGATAATAAAAAGGGCCTACCGGTTAGGTAAGCCCTGAAAAAGGTAAAATATGTTTAGACACTACATAATACCATCACAGCTTACCGCTTGTGCAAGATGATGATGATGAATATGGAGGTTGTTGATCATTGTTTCTGTTGTGATGCAAAAATAGAGAGGAATTCGGGATGACAAAATTTTATTTATTTTAAATCGTAAGATTTACAGATATACATACAGTTGTTATTGTTTGATTATTATTGAATAAGGGTTTCATGCAGCGAGCCGGAGGCAATAAGGTCCACAGCATTTTTATTGTATTTTGGCTATACTGATTGAATACCCGGTGACACGATAAGCCGGTACTCCCGGGAAATTGATAGTAGAGAAATGATACTTCCTTACAGGAGGCTCCTCCGGAGCCGGTCCACGTCAACGATCATTTGCTATAAACAGGATGCTCTCCTCCGGAGCAATTTTTTTGAATCAGAAACAATCCTCCGGAGCAATGCTTTTTGAATCTGAAATTTCCTTTCTAAATAGCCACGTAGTGGCTCCCTGTTTATAGCACTTTGCCTGTTAAAAGATGGCCGGGCTCCGAAGGAGCCTCCTGTCAATTGTAAAAAATCCGCGAAACCTATTATGAATATCTTTTATAACCGCGTGACCCTGCTACACACTTTGCCCGGGATTCGTTCGGACCTTGTTCGGAGATAAAGCGCTTGGAGCGCTTTATCTCCGAACAAGGTCCGAACAAGACCTGAACAAGGCCCAAAGGAATTCCGGGTAAGAAAGGAGAAAAGCAAGCGCACAAAAAAGCCGCTTGCCTGTTCAGGACGCAGGACAAACGGCGGTCGTTATGGTAATCAATAACAGAGGTGAGTGGCCCGGGGGCGGATCAGAAATGGTTTTTCATGGATTAATTCGTTTGGTTCTTAGCTGGTTAAATACTAATTCCTCACAAAGAAAAGAAGATAAAGAGACGGGGAAAATAGAAGCAAACCGCAATCGGCGGTCATACTGGCAAACATGAAACCGTAGTGGTTTTACTACAGCAATCGGTTGCTGAAAAATACCACTTTAGGGGTATACGTTTAGTTGTAGAACTACCTTAATATTGTACTGGTTTTTCATAGGATATTGGATTTTAAAACCGGGGCTGGATTTTTATCCGGGCCCCTTTTTTTTGGAACACAGATCACGATTGATTAAAAAGATAATTCATTGATTACTTTCCCGGAAATGCCAGATGCCAAATCCCCCGGAAACTTCTATTAAAGTAACCAGTGAAATTTATTCTTATCCTGCCCATCTGTATTGATTATTTCTCAAACACCACCGAATCAGGTTTGGCGCCCAGGTTGACCAGGGCTGCATTGATATCGGCCACCATTTTATCAGGACCGCATACATAAAAGTGTTGCTTGAAGTTTTTCACCGTAGCCTTCAGGTATTCTTCATTGATCGTTGCATGCGGGTAATTCTTTTTCGTTTCGCGGGTCAGAATGAACAGCGCTTTATCGCCCAGCATTTTTCTCAATTCCGATTCATGAATAATATCAGCAGCAGTCTTGTTCGAGAAAAGAAGCATATTTCCCTTCAGTTTATTATCCAGGTCAAGCCTGCGGAGAATGGCTATAAACGGCGTGATGCCCGCCCCACCAGCAATAAAACAACCGCGACCTTTATATTCAATAGCTCCCCATACATCCCTTAGAATCAGCTCATCATCTACTTTCAATTGATGCAGTTCATTGGTCACTCCTTTATGGTCTGCATAGCCTTTGATGGTAAATTCGATCCAGGGATCTTCGCGTAGCGAAGTAAAGGTGAAGGGACGGCGTTCTTCTTCCCAACCGGGTTTATTGATTGAAACTTCGGTTGCCTGGCCGGGTTCAAATTGATACCCTTTTGGTTTTTCCAGGCGAAAACTTTTTACATCATGCGTAACCTGTGTAATGGCGATGATCTTTGCGATATGCGATTCCATGAATGATAAAATTGAAATGAATAATCCGGGACAATAAAATTACAACTTTATCCCCTCCGAGGAGGTTAATGGAAGACGCGTTCTTCCTTTTCGTATTCGCGGCGGATACCTTCGAGCAGGTCTTTTTTTTCGATGACCGTTTTTTTACCGGAGATGGTTTGCAGGGATGCATAATGGATCACACTCATGATCGCCGAACCGCTTAGCTCATACCGTTCAGCGATCATATCAAGATCAACCGAAGCAGCAAGCGATGCTTTTTCCGGGATCGAACTCTTCCAGATCTCCAGGCGCTCGGCCTGGTTAGGCATCGGGAAATGAATGATCCCATTGAACCGCCGCAAAAATGCCTGGTCGATATTTCCTTTAAAATTCGAAGCCAGGATGATCAGTCCCGGAAAATCCTCCACCCGCTGTAATAAATAAGAAACTTCCTGGTTGGCATATTTATCATGCGCGCTTTGCGTACCGGATCGCTTTCCAAAAAGCGAATCAGCTTCATCAAAAAATAAAATCCAATCCTTATGCTCGGCTTTGTTGAAGATCTTCTCCAGGTTCTTCTCCGTTTCCCCGATATATTTCGATACGACCTGCGAGAGATCTATCCTATAAACATCTTTTTTAAACTGCTTTCCAAGTAAGGTGGCAGTCAGTGTTTTACCTGTTCCCGAAGGACCATAAAAAAGCGCCCGGTAACCGCGTTTGATCTTCCTGCTCATGTTCCAGTCTTCGAGGAACACAGGATTATGCTGCAACCATATTTTTATATCATTGATGGGCTGCGCTGTTTTTGGATTCAGGACCAGATCGGTCCATTCCATTTTGGTGGTAATGAGTTTGGCCGGAAACTCGGGACCAAAAACCGGGGCGGCCGCCATGCCGGTTATAAAGAGATCGACATACTCCTGCTGCAAAATGATCTTGCCACTCATGCGGGGTTCACCCTCTTTTACCGTTTCCAATGAAAGAATATTTTCTTTGGAAAAAAAATGATCCCCTGCAAAATACCGGGAGGCCAGCATTCTTTTTCCCATATCATCTCCCCCTAACACAAACAAAGCCGTTTCGCCGGTAGGCAATGTGCCGCGGTGATTGGCGCCCTTGACCCCTCCTATTTCCGGGAACTCACCCCCGTTGGGTAAGTATTGCTGAATGATCGCATCCAGGAAGTTTGGCTGCAGGTGCGGAACAAGCGCCAGCAATAGGATAATATACTCTTCGATATTGAGGTTATGCCTGACCAGGAATTCATTGAACGGTGTAGGATCCTTCTCCAGTTGAATGTCCGGATAAGCAAACGGTTCCGTTCTTTCCTTTTGAAAAAAATGCTGTAACCGTTTTTTAATAACGTTTTCAAGAAAGGCGATAGAAAATATGATCGTACGCAAAGGACAGCTACTATTTAATGATTAAAAAAATCCACGCACCCCAAACACCACTTCATGAATATTCTCGGCTTCCGTATTCAGCGGCCTGATCATCCGGTACCCGGCATCGAGCGATAATTCTGTTATGAACGGGTTGTGCGGAATGTAAAACTCAGCGCCAAGTGTTGATTGCACAACAAATCCTGCTCCATACTCATATTCATCGGGAGTTGTTTCACGGGTGATACGGAAACGACCGGCATCAAACCCGGCTTCGCCGCTAAGTGTCAATCCTCCGAAACGTTCTCCTCCCCAGGGATTGAACCGTCCCTGCAAACCGGCCGATACACTTCCAAATTCAAATTCAGGTCCGCCCGGCATTCCCTGTGCCGCATCCGCTATCCCTGCTCCCAAACCGATAAGATCAAAGTCAGCGCCAAGAGATAATTGCAACTGGCCACCCAGGGCCAGGTCGAAGAACCGCCGGTAAGTAATGGCCAGGCTGTACGCATCAGTATTTAAACCAATGCCGGCTCTCATTCCCATTGAATTATTATAACCGATACAATAAACGGAACTGACTTCGGCGAGATAATGATCATCGGCACCGGTCACTCCACAGTTATGCCCCATTTCATGAACCAATGTGCGCGCCAGTCCTGTTACACCATCATCATAGGCCAGTTGTGTATAAAAGATATGGTTACCATTGGTCTGACCCCTTGCATACACGCCGGGATTATCACCGCGCCAGATGATGGCATTCCTGAATGTATCGGCAAATGCCGTTGGACTTTTTGCAGAACAATGCGAAATGAAACTGCTGATACAATCCTGGTTATTCTCGGGGTGATCGACAATCTCCTGTATCAGGGCAAAAGCGGCGTTGACCCGTTCTGTTTCTTCCGCAGGTATGACCCTGGCATTATAATCGGTTGCCCAATTGCCAGGCGGCGCACCGCTACCCATCGTCATCCGCCGGATAGTGAAAGGCTGCACTGCATTCCGTTGTTGCACCACATGGGTCAGTTCATGTGCGAGTAATCGTTTGCCGCTATCATTACCGGGTGCATATTGATTGTTATTGAAAACAATATGATTACCCGTTGTATAGGCAAGTGCATTGATGGCCTGCGCTGATTCAGCAGCCGCAGCGCCGGTATGTATTTTCACCTGGCTGAAATCATACCCCATGCGTGAGCCGAAAAACTGTTGCTCTTCTTTCCCCAATGAACTACCTCCTGAAAGCGATGTGATATAATTCTCTGTTGAAGCATCCATTTCCGAACCCGGCTCTGTTTCTTTCCTATGCAATTCTTTTTCTTCCTCTTCACAATGCGCACATTTTAATTGTACCGGAATGGGTGAAGGCCTGAAGAATGGTTGCTCCTGTTCATTACTGCCAGCCCGCATAATCTTGTCGGCCATGGCATCCGCTTCCTGTTCGTATATATCACCGGGTTGGTTGATGGACAGTTTAGGCTGGAAGAATGATCTTCCTGCTTTTTGCGGTGATGGCGCGGCAAGGGGTAATATGGTAGTTGATGCATGCATGGTCAGGGTTGTCTGGTGCAGGAGGTCGGGGCCGCTGTTGGTGCATTGCCATTGGTGCCATTGACTGTTTGCCGGCGCGTTAATAATGTTTGCAGGTTAGTCGCATATTGTGTTTGTAAAGCAGCCGTTAAACAATAATAATATCCGAGTGCTGCATCGATCACATTTTTACGTGTGCTGTGCGACATGCTGCCGGTGCCGATAAATTCATCGGCCAGCGCTTCCGTATAAAAGGCCAGGAATTCTCTCTCATCCGATTTTGTACCGCCCGTCATCCCGCTGCGGTATTGATCGATATGCTGCAGTTCGTGTGCCACCTGCAATACTCTTCTCGATATACCTGCATTGGTGGTATTGTTTACAAAATAATCGCCGACACAGATATCCCCTTTTGTAGTCGCTCCCGTTCCTACGTTTTGTGTATGTAATCCTCTTTCAGCCGGGTAATATAATATCTTCCGCACTTTGGATGCCTGCGATGGCATATAGGCACAAATAATATCATTCACCACTTTGATCGCCCTGTCCTGTAAAAACATGGTGGTATTTGCTGCTGTAGCAATAATGGCATCGGCTCTTGCATCGCGGTTGTTGGCAACACCGGCAGTTCTTCGTCCTACATCGGTACTGCCTTCGGGACAGGCTGCCATATCCCGGCTGGGACGTTCTTCATCGAAGCAGGCCCGTTGAATAGTAGCAGGCACACCACCCTTTTGCTGAACGACATGCGTGAGTTCATGCGCCATCAGTTTTTTACCGCTTTCTGTACTCGTATTATACTGACCGCTGTTAAATACGATATTATTACCGGTGGTATACGCGAGTGCATTGACAGCCTGCGCCGACTTTGCCGCTACCTCATTCGTATGCAAACGCACCTGGCTGAAATCATATCCCATGCGCGATTCAAAAAATTGACGCTCATTATTATCAAGTGCGGTGCCTCCGGATAAGGAATGAATATATTCTTCTGCCGGTGTACCGGTTTTTTCTTCGCCATTGTTTTCCTTGCGATGCAGTTTCTGTTCCTCTTCTTCACAATGCGCACATTTCCGTTGAATGGGTAGCGTTGCGGGCTTGAAAAAAGGAAGTTCGGTTGCGGAAGTATCTTTCATCCGCATCACTTTATCCGCCATGGCATCGGCTTCCTGCTCGTATACATCACCGGGTTGGTTGATAGACAGTTTAAATTGAATAACAGGTTTGAAAAAACCGCGCCGGCTTTCTTTCGCCGGTGTTTTGCCTGCTGTTTTATTTTCCAATGCTGCTATGACGGGTGTTTCTTTCATGGTATGCGTTTAATGACCTGCAGATCGGTAGGACTGGTTTGATCGATATGCATAATAAATCCCGCGATCGAATCGGCTGAGTTGATCAATGATTTGGTCGCTGCCGAGAATTTTAATCCTGTGCCGCAGGTCATCAGTTGTGCACCCATAACGGAATAACCACCATCATCTCCCAATCCCGGCAAGAAATGCAATAATTCATGTGCAATGATCGCCTGTTCGCTTACAGTATCCATACTGGTATAAAAACCCATGCACAAATGCACGGGGTCCTGGTGATTGACAACAAATGCCTGTGCATCCATACCGGTACCAGCCAGGCAAACCGGATGATTGATCCCTTCGCAGGTAAAATTGACCGGTCGTGATAATCTTCGCTGCAACTGGCTGATCCGGCTCGATACCCTGATCGCCGAAGTTCCGAAATCAGGATTGGTCTCATCGACATTGAAATTGCTTCGGAAAGCGCAGGCAACTTCTCCGCCAAAGGCGAACTGTTTATTTAACAGAACTGCTTTATTATTGACCCACTCTGATAATAATAATGTCAATGCACGATCGGCATTCTTCACCAATCCTGCCATAGTAGCCAATGCCGCCTGCGCTTTTTGATTGGCTGTTGCGATCTGTGCAGGTGAACATTTTTGCAAAGGTTGCCCCAGCATCAGGTCGGTAATATGTTTGACGACGGCTTTATCATTCGCACCATTCAAAATATAATCATCGCGGTATTGATAGAGTTGTTCGAGTGTCATCCGGTTGAACCTGGCCAGTATTTCAGGATTATTCAGATCGGCTGCCTTTAATTGCAGGCTGGACACTAACTGGTCGGCAGCGGATCCCTGTAACCATTTTTCATAATCAGGTGAATGCTGTGAAGCTTCTTCTCTTGGTGTTCCGGTCTCTTTACTGAAATCATCGAGTATCGGATCGTGAAGATCATCGCTGCTGCCGTCTACAGGTTTTCGTTGCAGGGTATTTTTTTGCGAAGAAGCGCCTTGTTGTACGACATGCGTGAGCTCATGTCCCAATAATTTTTTCCCTGCATCCGTATGAGGTGCATATTGTCCTTCATTAAATACAATATTATTACCGGTCGTATAAGCAAGGGCATTGACAGATTGAGCCGACTTAGCGGCTACTGTACCGGTATGAATTTTTACGTTACTGAAATCCTGCCCAAAATGAGGTTCATAAAAATTTTTCAGTTCAGGCGATAAAGATTGCCCCCCATCGATGTTACTGGCAAACTCTTTCGTATTATTTTTTTGATGCTTGTTCCCTGTTTCTTTCCGTTGCACCTGCTCCTTCTCTTCTTCTTCGCAATGCTTGCATTTCCGTTGCACGGATGGCTCCACCGGTTTAAAGAAAGGTTGTCCGGTGGCTGCTTCTTCCGACTGCATGATCCGGTCAGCCATGGCATCGGCTTCCTGTTCATACACATCACCCGGTTCATTCACCTGCAATTTCGCCTGGAAAAAAGGCTGTGTGCCCTGTGTTTTAGGTTTCTCTTCAGCAGAGCGTATTGAAATATCCCGGTGATTCTTTTTCACTGGCTATACTATTTAAAGTTTATTGACACAACGGATATATTTTACCCAATCAGGAGCATTATTAAATCCTCCGCAGGGGGTGCCACAACTATTATCAGCACAAGCTGTTTCACTGCTTCTTTCACTGATCTTAACCATTCTTGCCGCTTCTTTTAACAGGCTATCGATTTGTTCAGTCTCACTCATTGTAAAGAATTGCGGACAGATATGCAATGGTTGTACATTATTAAGAAGGAACGTGTCTTTATCCGAACATTCCTTATCCGATGCTTCCGATAAAATGGTTGGCAAGCCGGGACCAAGCCGGTACTGCATCTGGGTGATCAGTTCGGCAACCTGTTCCATCGATATCTTTTCCCCGAAAATCGTTTGCGCAATACTGGTTGCCTGGCTGATCTTAATATCATTGGTCGGGAACCGCGGATCATCGAAAGGTGAAACCGGGTTGATTCCTGTCAGCAGGCTTCGTGCTTTGAAACACAACTGGAATGCTTTTAACGAAAGTTCGGAGGCTTTCCGTTTATTCTCCCGGGCAGTAACACATTTGGCTACATCGAGACCGGCCACCGTACAAACATCATCATCGAGCATATGCGTTCCTTCTCCACCAGCCATCAGCGAATCGGGATTATCGGGTAATGTCTTCCGCACCTGCATCAGGAACCAGTGAAGACGTTCATCTATTTTCATCAGGTCATTCTCTGCATGCGATTCGATGTAATCATAACGGTCAAGCGGGAACGCAAGACAGTGATGCAATTCATGAGCGAAAGTATTGGGATCGCCGCCCGACCAATTGGTAGCGTTTGTCCAACCTTCTGTATGCACATCGATCCTGAATGTTTCTGCATCAGGTTTGTCTACAAATATGAGATCAAGAATATATCCCTGCGCAGAGGCTTCTTTTTCGATGGCATCTTCGAGAGAAATGATCGAATCGACATACGCGTCGTCTACCTTTCCCTTCTTGGACAATTTGACTTTTGCTCTTACAATAATGTTATTGGGATCGCGGTTATCGACATGATAAGTGCCGCCGCCAAATTTTCCTTTCCGGGCACTGGCCTTGCTATCTAAAAAATCTTTGACGGCATCAGCGGCCGCTTCCTCATCACCTGTTTTGGCTTTCTGCTCGGGAATGGCCAGCCGTTTCTGTTCGTCTGCTACTGCGGTAGCTGTTTCCGTTACATTATCCGCCTCTACTGCTGCAGGCGGTGCATCTTTTTTACCAAACAACAGTTCAAGCTTGTCCATATAATAAAGACAATCATCTTTCTTCTTTGCTTCCACGATGATCTTGTCAGCTTCCGATTTATCAGCTAATTTTTTATAGAGGGCATTCTTCCTGACTGCTTTGGCACGATTATCATAATCCACACCATCGGCGGCATTGAGGCAACGCTGAACGAGTTTTGGCTGAACAGCATTTGCTTTTTGCTGCACCACATGGGTCAATTCATGTGCCATCAGTTTTTTTCCTGTCTCCGAACCGGGCTGGTACTTGTGTTTGGCAAAGACGATATTATTGCCCTGCGTATATGCCTGTGCATTGATACTGTCAGCCGATTCATGCGCCTGTGTATCGTTATGTATTTTCACCTGCGAGAAATCATAACCAAACCTGGGTTCAAAAAAACTTCTTTCCTGTACAGACAGATTTCTTCCCTTGCCATCCAGTGACCCGATATAATTTTCTGTGTCGGAAGAAGGAGCGATTGTTTCACCACTTGTCTCTTTCCGATGCACGTGACTTTCTTCTTCTTTCTCGCATTCTTCGCATTTGCGTTGTATGGGTATAACCGATGGATTAAAAAAAGACATATCCCCGGCATGGATAACAGGCTTGAAAAAGGATGCCTGCCTGTGCACAGGACTTACAACTGATATGTATGAATGCTGATTCATCGACAATTCTATGTGTGTACTCCTATGTACCCTATGTGCCTATGTGGTAAAAAAGCTGGCTGGCGTAATCTCACCACATAGGAACATAGGCACATAGGGTTCACATAGGATTTTATTTCTTTAGTTTTTTAATGATCGCCCACAGTAAAAGAAGGATGATGAGCAACAATATCCAGATCGACCAGGCTGGCAGACCCATACCCATCAGCCAGCATTTGATACGCTGAATGATATTGGGATTTGGGCCATAGCAACCCAGGTCGGTGGTACTGCCATCAAATACTTTTTCATCGGCAATGCTCAATTTGAACGGACCAGTCAGTTTACCATCGAGCGTGATCTCGTAACTGCCATCTCCTTTGTCAACAATATTTGTTGCCTTGAGACCAGCCGATTCAAATGAAATAGCCGATTTCCATCCCAAACCGATCAATTTTTTATTAGTAGCCTGCGGCTTGAACGTGATCACGCTGAATCCGCTTGCATTCGTAGTCACTACCAATTGTGAATTGGGAAGATCGATATCCTTGAACCGGACATAAAAAGTTTCCTGGTGAAAACGTTCGATCTTGCCCAATACCGGATCATCGGCCGTTATTTTATAGATCACCTGGTAAACACCGCTTGCCGATAATCCATTAAAGGAACCGGTATACGTACTGTCCGCCGCATTGAACGCCATATTGAGTGCATTGTTCTTCGCTTTTATCAGGGCAAGAAAGGCACTGTCTTTCAATAGCACCGCCAGCTTGGCGATATCGGGTGTACCGGGATCGACAGCAGGGTTATCATATTTTACCGTTGAACGTGCTACGAGATCATTGATATCATCCTGACTGAATACAGCGCCTGTAATGTTTACATTCTTCAGCGCTTTGCCGGCGGATATGATAGAGATGGAAGGTTTAAATACATCATCCACTTTAAAACTCTTTGCTCCCAAGGAGAAGACAGGATCGACGAGGTGATCGTCAGCCATGACCATCATGGTAAAGGGAACAGCCGATTGCGAAGTAGTACCTGATTGCACCGTTACTTTCCAATCTCCATTCAGTTTGACAGGCGAACCGGTAACGGGATAACGAATAGCAATGGAAACAAATCCCGATCCGAATGATTGTTGTGCATACTGGATCAGTTCCACTCCATCTTTCATGATCGATGTGAATCTTGGTTCATTGCGCGTGGGAGCCAGCAATGTCACCACCACGGCAGAAGTTCCTTTGTTGGTAGAAAAAGTATGACTGGCAGTAGCAGGCGATGACATGGCAGGAAAAGCTCCTTTGGTAATATCTATTACCTGCGGCGTATTGCCTGCCAGTATATTCGCAAGCTGGGAAGCAAAGAAGGTAGTGAAATCGGCTTCTGCACCGGCTAATGTATTCAATGTATGTCCACCATTGGCAGTAGCAATACCATTCATGAGCATGGGATTGACACCGGTACTCCCCAGGCAGATCGTGTGAATTTTAATTTCGTTGGAGGCACCGCTTAATTTCTGGTTGCCCACCGTATGTGTATACTGGTTGGCTCCGCTTACATTTACCTGGTCACCTTCATTCTGCATACCATCGGAAAAAACGATCATGGCTTTGTTATCGGTCGCAGGACCTGCTAACAGCAGATCTCTTCCTGCGATGATACCATCACCCAATGCTGTATTGCCATTGGGAGTTACTCCATTCAATACACTTCGCAGCGTTCCTGCATTCGTAATGGCATCGACCAATGCACCATCATAAGGCGCAACAGGAAGAATTACATTCGGACCACTGGCAAACATTCTCATCCCTAATTTATCACCTGCTTTCAATACACCCATTCCCTGCAAATTGGTTCGTAATACATCGACACCTGTCAATAATCCATCCCACCGGCGTTGATTGGCGGGAGGCGGGTAACTGCCATCATAAGCAGAACCCATACTTCCTGAACGGTCAAGCACGAGCACGAGATCGATTGGCTTTGCGATCAAAGGCAGGCGATAGGTTCTGTCGCAGATATTACCGGACCCCTTATCGGCACGGATCGTAAAGATGATCGTCTTGCCCGATTCAGTCGGATTACCGCTGACCGTAACCGTAGCGCCTGATGCATTGATGGTAACACCATAGATAGAAGTCGGACTGGCGCAATTATCACAAAGTGAAAATTCAAACCCGGCCGCTTCATAAGAAATATTCAGGATACTCATTGTTGCAGCCGGGCCGGGGCCTACCGCCTCGATAACAAGGGCCGGAGAGATCGAAGCCCCTTTTACTGCATCCGGGTAAACAAAAGGTGCATTGGGACAGGCCGCAAAATTGATATCGTCCTGTGCCGAAGAACGCATGCCCTGGCATAAAAGAACAGCCAGTAATAAAAAACCGGGTAAGGACCGGCGCAAAAAGGAAACTAACTTTCTCATACTATTGTTGTTTTAATTCTTTAAAAAAATGATTGTATCGTTTAAGCCCAATCCACATGGATAAACCTGTTATCGAGCCAGGGAAAATGTATCATTGATAAACCCCAGGGCAACCTGCCCAATAAAATATCCTGGGCTTTCTTTTCCACGGTGATCTGCCATCCATCTTTAGCAGTAGTGATCTTTCCTGAACGGTTGATAAATCCTTCGCGTAAACCATCGGGCGATGTATTACCGATCGTTTTCCAGTGTGTGATCACTGCTTCCAGCATTCCGGTAGCGGAGCGGGTATGTTCTTCCGTCAGTACAATAGACGTATCGAGCACTTCTTCCCATAACATTCCGCAGAATAGTTTCGGTATAAGCAGGCGGTATTCCGGGATATCCGTTTCACCATGTGCAAGCCATACGAGCAACCATACAGCGGTTTGTTGCGCTGCCGATGATCTCCATTGTTTTTTTGTATCGAGCAGATCAAACCCGGTAAAGAGTTCCTGTAAAAAAGGATGCAGCAATACCAGTCCTGCATCTTCAGCAAATAACTCATCGGCTTCAGCAGTATTCTTTTCTTTTTTATCTATCTTCTTTTCTTCCGGGGTGATTATCTTTTTAGCAATGAGCGACAGTTCCTGTTCCGGGGCAGTTGTTTGATGGATGTTTTGTTTGGCCACCCAATCGTTTTCACCGGTAATTGTATTTTCATTAGCGGATGATGGTTCACCTGTTATCGTTGTTCCATATATCTCGTAAAATACCTGGATGATGATTTCCTTAAGTGATCTGTTCAGTGTATTATCATTACCCTGTTCCAGGTATTGAAAGATCTCCTTACCCTTTGATAAATGAGTGGTTTGCTGAATGGCCTGCTGCAACGGTGTTGTTTCTTTCCGTACGCCTGTTATTTTATTTATCCAATACAACCAATACTCATAAGATAATACCCGCAGATCATGACCGCTGGTAACCGTTGAATTTGTTTCCAGCCATTTCCAGGCAGGGATAGCTGCGAAAGAAATAGCCTGATCAAGGCGGCGTAATAAGGTGGAAATAAAATCAATCCCCGATTGCCGGACTAATCGCTGGCAGGCTGGTTCATTTTCGTACAATACCTGCTTTACTATTGACAAGTCTTCATCCGTCGCATTTTCCAGCCATTCTTTTTTCAATTGAAAAGAATGAGCTTCGGCCCACCAGGGCAATCTTCCGTGTACCAGGAAATAAATCAAACATTTTATACCAGCCTGGTTGCTGCTGATGATATGATCGCCGCGGGATCCTTTATCATCAATAGTCCTATACCCATCTTCCTTCTTTCTATATTTTCCCTGAAGAGCAGCTACAGATCCGGTAGCAGCTATTGATTGATCATTCTCCTGGCTGTTACCATAGACTGTATTCCTCTTATCTTCTTTACGGGGTACAGATCTCAATCTTTCCAT
Organism: uncultured Bacteroidota bacterium; assembly: GCA_946479615.1. The sequence goes on from CAMLGR010000039.1 coordinate 28,694, forward strand.
CAACTGCGATGTAACAAGATCACGTATTTGTTGTTCCGAAATGTCCTTATGAATTTTTCCCAAATCGATCTCCAGCCGGTCGATGATATGATACGAGTTAGCGGAAGATGCTTTATCAAAACAATCTTCTATCGCCGGTGTAATGACACGCTGCAACCATTCATTGACACGGCGCTCCCATTCCTGCACCTGCAAAAAAGGCGTGGTGAAAGTAAATTCCTGTCTTTGTAGAAGATGCCGCAGTGTTGATTAAATAGTATAGTATTCAGTATATAGCCCGTTTATCATTTCTGCCAGGTCATTTCTTGCTGCCGGAAGATTAACGGTATCTGTTTCATCCATGAGATAGACCTGTAACCAGTCGAAATAAATTTCTTCGAATGCATCGATGCAGGGATCCATCGGCCCGACCGGTGTACCGGGTTCGGCCCTGTCTACCCATAATATCCGCGGGAGCAAATGCGCCGGGCAATGCTTACGGATCTGCTGCTCCGCATATTTCCTGAATTCCTCATTCCTGTATAAAGCAGGAGAAGAAGGTTGCGGCGATGATTTTACATTGGAGAAATCACGTTGATATCCCGAAGGAAGTATTACCGTGAGCTGGCAGGAATAAGGATCTTCCACACCGGGAAGAGCCAATGCCGTATCTGCATCTCCCGGCGGGAAAAGCAGGTGATGTTCTACAATATATAATCCCTGCTGGCTGAATAGTCTGAACAAATGTTTCCGTATACGCGCTGCTTCCGCTTCGGCCAATGCCTGTGAAGCAAATACCGTTGGTGATATGGCTAATGAGATATTAGCCGGCGTCATTAAGGAAAGCGAGAACGTATTGATCCCTGTATTTTCTATCACATAGTTTCGTAATTCCATTCCATATTCAATCATGAGTTGTGATGCCGCTGTGGCAGCTTCAATAGCCAATGCATCGGTAAGACCAGGATAGTTGACCGCGCTTTCCAGTAATATATTGCCGGGAACAGCAGGCAATAAACGCAACCGGAATCTTTTCCTGTGATCGGGGTTAACGATCGGTTCGTCATAGATGTCTATATAATCAGTTTCTGCATGTATGAGCTTTCTTCGTTCGCGGAGATCGATGCCCAGCATATGGAACATCCGTATTTCCAATGGGATCAATGCATATTTCACCCACAGATCCAATACAAGCGCCTGGTCGGCGATGATCGCATTGTTCGCAGCCAGGTCGGAATTATATGTCGCTACACTTTCCGCGATCGGTGCAGCCGCTGGTTCATCACGCAATTCCAGTACTCTTATATTACCTGGATCGAGCCTGAAAGTATAATGACTGGTTTTTGTAGCCAATGTAAATGCCTGTTCAGCTTGCCGGCGCGCAGCCAGGAAAGAATCTGCCGGTGCAAACTGGCGGAACAACAGCGTATCAATTTCGTCTTTTATCAACCAGGTAAATCCAGCCGGTGTTTGCGTGACCGTGATAAATCCGGGCATCCGCCACAATGGATTTCCGTGTGCCTGCGCTCTTGTAAGATTCAGTTCGGGTACATCGTAATAATAACCCGATTTATCTTCCAGGAGATCATCCAAACTATTCAACCGGTTTTGCTTCTGCGCCTCCAGTAAAACAGGCAGCGGCATTAATTCGGCGCCGGGCACTTCTGCTGATAAGCGTAATAGTAAAGCGGCGCGTTCCGTCATTTCTTCTCCCAGGATGGAAAGCAAATGATCCATGACGGCATTTCTTCTTTCGAGGAATTGTTCCCGTGTTTCCAATCCTGTTTTCAGGAACTGTGCATAGGCATTGGTATCATCTTCCTGGAAGTTCTGCCATTCGGCAGGAGTAGTTCCATTATATGCATCAAACAATGGAGCAATTTCCGGCAGGTGGTATAATGGTTGTTGAAAAATGGTTTGTCTTATATCAGTGCCCGCACTAAAGAACGAATTGAATTGCGCCAGTTGCGCCTGGAACCCGGCCAGCATTTGTTCAAAGAGAAAAAGATATCCTTTCAATTGTTTGGCCTGCGCCTGTCTTATAGCCGTTGCATGAGCAGGCAAGCCCGCTTCTCCTACTCCATAGATAACAGGCAGATCGTTTTGAACAGGATAATATTCACCCACAGGATATGATTGTCCTTCCGGTACCGGTATATCCAGTTCCGGTGAAATAATTGCCTGTATATCGGCCGATTTTTTTGCTTCGAAGAATTTCACCACCTGCCCGGCATCGTATTCTACCTTAATACCATTACGGAAGATCGTGATCTGCGATTTGGATAAACTCAAGCGCGGTATGTGCCGCTGGCTTTTGACCAGTTGCAAACAATCACGCGCTTTGGTAGAGATCGGACGATTATCCAGGAAATTGGAAACCGAGAGACCACGTACGGAAATGATCCTGCGTACATTTACATCTTCGCGTTCATCCACATCGCCGGAACTATTATTATTCCGGAGCTGGTAGATAAGCCGCAATATATCTGAAGTATAAAGTACAGAAGTTATTTGCTGTGCACCCAATACAGTATTATCGAGAAAGCCGCCATCTGTCAATGGCCCGTTGAATATTTTATCGGCCGATCCCTGTTTTGCTAATTGTTCTTCGAGAGATTGAAACTGCAATACCGGCGAGATCAGTTGATCGATACTATAGAATATTTCTGCGATCAGTTCTTCGGTATGCACTCCTGCTCCTACCTCGATGATCGCATTGATCCCAATTTCCTGTTGTCTTACGGCATTGTATTCATTGATATCCTCGCAGAGATTCCGGTAAGGCCGGCAATATCTCCTGATCACGCGCATGGTCTCATGCGCTTTCTTTACTTTCTTATTGAGTGTATCGAGTGGTTTATCAATTCCCAGGTCATTGATAAGAGTGACTAGCTCCTGCAATACCAATGGCGCTTCTGTTATTGCATCTTCCATTCCGGTAGTGATCTGTGCCACGATCCATATTTCGATCTGTCCGTTAGGACCGACCGGCGGATCATAATCGACCGTCGCGCGCGCATAGAAAGAGGTATTATCTTCTATCTCGTTCCATTCGTCGCCGGGTGCGCCATCAAAAGTGACAGCCAGCAGGTTGACGCCATCGCGTAACGGGATCACTTCTTCATCATCCCAATGCGGAAACGCAATATCAACGGTATAGGTTTTGCCACCGGCTACGACCTGTGCCGTATAGTTATTACTGTTAAGCGTATCATCGGCAAATTCAAGCAAGGCATTATATCTTCCGAAAGGGACCGGTTTAACAGGGAAGAACCAGGCATTATTCACCAATGGATGATCGATCAGTATTTTTCTCCAGTCCGTAATCGTGATGGGAGCCACCGGCAATACTTTTGCCGCCGTAAAAAATTCCGGGGCGCGGAAAGCACTGCTGCTTGCGATCAGGTCTTTGATA
>CAMLGR010000040.1 GCA_946479615.1 uncultured Bacteroidota bacterium
CAGTACCCTATTCATTTTCGTGGGTATGGACTGGGATTATTTGTAGCCGATTATAATGGCCGCCAGATGTATTGGCATACGGGCGGTGCAGGTGGCATGGTAAGCAATATTTGTTTTGTTCCGGAAGAAAGACTGGGTATTGCAATATTGACCAATAATGATAACCAGAGTTTTTTCGAAGCACTGCGGTATCAAATACTCGATGCTTACCTGGGTATGAAGTACGTCAATCGCAGCCGCCAGTTGATCACAGGATTCGAGAACGACATGAAGGACCAGTTAAAACAAATTGCCAACTGGAAGCAGCGTTTAAAAAATGCCAGTCCTGCCCTTCCTTTACCAGCTTACCTGGGCACGTATAATAATGAATTGTATGGCTCATTATCCATTGCACAGGCGGATAATAAATTAACCATACATTTTAACGGGCATGCTGATTTGACAGCCACGCTTGAATATATGGACAATGATGAATGGCTGCTGCGCTATGACAATATCGAGTATGGGATCTTTGCGATCAAATTCAAGCTACAGGGCGACAGGGTTGCCGCTGTCGATATCAGGGCCAATGAATTTGTAGAATATGATTCGTATACGTTTACGAAGAATGAGTAACGAATTCATAATTCTAAATTCATAATTATGAATTCGCTTTCCAGCTATCCTTCAGCGTTACCGCCCTGTTAAATACAATTCCGCTGGGACTGCTATCCTTGTCAAGGGTAAAATATCCTTTTCTTATAAACTGGTAGCGATCCTCAAACTTTGCATTCTTCAGATCAGGTTCTGCATAGGCAGCCTGGATGGTTTGCAACGAACCGGGATTGATATAATCTTTAAAATCGCCGGCCTCGTCGGTGGGGTCTTCTACTTTGAACAGGCGATCATATAATCTTAATTCCGCAGTGATCGCATGTTTTACACTTACCCAATGCAACGTTCCCTTTACATGAATACCAGAAGTATCATGGCCGCTTTTGCTTTCGGGAATATAAGTACAACGCAGTTCGGTCACATTTCCTTTATCATCTTTTATGACCTCTTCGCATTTGATAATGTAAGCGCTTTTCAATCGCACCATTTGTCCAGGTGCCAACCGGAAATATTTTTTAGGAGGGTTCTCCATAAAATCCTCCCGCTCAATATATAATTCATTACTAAAGGGAACCTGGCGCGTACCGGCGCTGGTATCTTCCGGGTTGTTTTCACTTTCAAGGAATTCTTCAGCAGCAGTATAGTTGGTAATTACAAGTTTTAGTGGATCGAAGACTACCATTCTGCGCAATGCTTTTTTATTCAGGTCCTCCCGCACACAAAACTCAAGCAATCCCACATCCACCATATTCTCTCTTTTTGCCACGCCGATCCTGTCGCAGAAATCACGTATACCGGCTGCAGTATAGCCACGCCGGCGCATACCACTGATGGTTGGCATCCGCGGATCATCCCACCCATTTACATACTTTTCATTTACCAGTTGCAACAGCTTCCGTTTGCTGGTCACGGTATAATTAATATTACGACGGGCAAACTCATACTGGTGAGATGGATAGATCTCCAGTTTTTCAATCAGCCAGTCATACAACTCACGATGTGGCACAAATTCGAGTGTGCAGATGGAATGAGAAACCTGTTCCATCGAATCACTTTGACCATGCGCCATATCGTACATGGGATATACGTTCCATTTATCACCCGTCCTGTGATGATGTTCATGTTTGATCCGGTAAAGTACCGGGTCACGCATCAGCATATTGGTGTGGGCCATATCAATTTTAGCACGGAGCGTACGGCTGCCATCGGGAAACTCGCCGGCTTCCATCCGTTCGAAAAGATCAAGGTTCTCTTCCACGCTACGGTTACGGAATGGGCTGTCTTTCCCGGGTTCGTTCGGTGTTCCTTTCATGGATGCGATCTGTTCCGAGGTACTATCGTCAACATAAGCCAATCCTTTTTTGATCAGGGTTTTGGCAAATTCATATAATTGGTCGAAATAATCTGAAGCGTACAGTTCATGTTTCCATTCAAAGCCGAGCCATTTCACATCTTCTTTGATGCTGTTTACATATTCGGTTTCTTCGGTCGTGGGATTGGTATCGTCGAAACGGAGATTGGTATAACCGCCATACTTTTTGGTCAGGCCAAAATTGAGACAGATGCTGCTGGCATGACCGATATGCAGGTAACCATTCGGCTCCGGCGGAAAGCGGGTGATGATCTGTTTGTATTTACCATTTTTCAGATCTTCTTCAATAATCTCCTCCAGAAAATTGAGGCTTTTCTCTTCTTTCTTTAATTCTTCAGACATAAGGTTGCAAAGGTAAGGAACTGAGAGGATTGTAAATATCAAAATCAGTATGATACTACGGGCTATTACTGGGCAAAAGAGAGCCGCAAAGTTATCATCTCTGCGGCTTTCTTTTATTTGTAGTGTTCTTGTCTGTTTTTAAAAATCCTTTTTCATCACTTTCTGCATTCCTTCTGCACTCCATTCTCCCGGAACAATGATACGGCGGATGGTAAACAGCGGGTCCTGCTCATCACGTTTTGCGTATAACTGCATCGCTCCTTTGAACCCATGTTCTTTCAGGTGCGGGATCGCTTCCTTGTTCCAGAGGCCGAAAGGATAGGCGAAGTAATCGATATGTTTCCCGGTAATCGCTTCCAGTTGCCTGGAAGGCTTTTCGATCTGTGTTTCCCAGTCTTTACCGGTATACAGTTTTACATTGTGGTGATCCCAGGTGTGCGAACCGATGATATGACCTTCATCGGAAAGCTGTTTTACCTGTTCCTTACTCATATAACCGGGACGGCCAAGCGAAACGGTCATAATAAAAAAGACACCTTTGAAACCATGCTTTTCCAGTTCTGTCCGGGCGATATCAAATTGGTCGAGACGTGTATCATCGAATGTGAACATGACGGGTTTGGAAGGAAGTTCTTTTCCATATACCAGATAGTCGTATAACTGGTCGGGCAGTATGGAGTGATACCCGCTATCGGCCAGCGATTTTACCTGTTCGGCAAACCGGGCGCCGGGAACGATATAAGCCCTGGCAGTTTTGGAATCGGAGGGTTTGAAATCACGGATCTGGTGATAGCAAAGGATCGGCACTTCCGGCCTGGCCAGGATAGCTGCGGCATCGGCTTTGACAGCAGGAACTGTTGCGGTGGTATGAGTGGAAGAATCAGTTTTAACTGTTTCGGAAACCGGGATTTCAGCGGCCCTGGGGCTGCCGTTGCAACCGGTATGAAGTATAGTCCAGGAAATGGAAAATAAGAGCAGGCTGGCGCTGTGCACAATTGTTCTGGTAACGTTTTTCATATTGGATATTTGAAGACTTTACCATAACGGAAAACGGGTTGATTTATTTCGGAAATCCGCCTGGTAAATTTTTACAAAAATAACATCAATCCCAATGAACCTATAAGGTTCGGGCAGAAAAATCTTTCCCCATGAAATCCTCGTAAAAAGATCAATGAGGCATGATGTTTTCCGCAATCGGTCTGCACCTATAAGGTTGAACCTTATAAGTACGATCGCAATGTTGGAAAGGCATCTATAACCGCCGGTTTTCCTCTTAAAAAATGATCTTTTCACATTCTTATCATAGTTACTTGCACCATACCCCTGAATAAAGTCCCGTGATAGAGGATATTTCCCTCGGACGGTCTGCACCTATAAGGTCCAACCTTATAGGTGCAGGTGCTATGTTGGAAAAACAACTTTTCGAATATTTTTCCAACATAAAAAAGGCTTACAGCATTTCTGCCATAAGCCCCTTAAACCATAAAAAAAATAGTTTACGTTTATTTTACACGTCCGTCTTTCTTGTCTTCACCCCGGCCAATCACATAACCGGTACCTGCACCAAGTGCACCACCGATAATAGCCCCTTTGCCTTTTTTCTTACTCACCACAGCCCCTACCAGAGCACCCGAACCAGCACCAATCACAGTACCCTTAGCCGCCTTGCTCCATCCCTTTTTCTCTGTAGTTTGTGGTTTCTCCTTCACATATACCACTTCCTTTTTAACCACTACCGGAGCAGGAGCCGGAGCTACTGTTGTTTCCGTTCCAAGCGTCTTTTCCTGTTTATTACCACATGCTGCAAATACGAAGATTACAGCAAAAGCTAACATGATCTTTTTCATAACTTATAATTTTGATCCATCCTATTTATCCAATTACTATACCAAGCATGCCAACACAGGCTGTTTTTGATTACAATCGTGATTTTGCACGTAATATGACGGAATTTATGGGGCGCTATTTCCTCAAACCATGTGATTTTCTGTCATAAAGCAGCCTGTATGCTACAGGCAATTTTAGTATACTTTTAATATCTTGCTTATTAAACCCGTTGCTATGAGATTTACATCTTCTTACCGCTATGTTTTGATAATATTACTTTTATTTTCCTGTATCATTCAACAAATCATTGCTGCCCCTTGTACAAAAGCAATTGCATCAGTCATTGATACACTACCGCCAAAAGACACATCCTCAAAAATCTTTCAGAGCGTTGAACAGGAAGCTTATTTCCCCGGAGCGACTGATGGCTGGCGAAAGTTTCTCGAACAAAATCTCAACGCAAATGTACCCGTCGATCGTGGTGCACCTGCCGGCAAATATGTGGTATGGGTGCAATTTGCAGTAGATGCCAAAGGAAATCTTTCTGACCTTGAAGCCCTCACCCATCTCGGTTATGGAATGGAAGAAGAAGTGCTGCGCATCCTTCGCAAATCACCACCATGGGTACCCGCCGTACAGGATCAGCATAATGTAAGAGCCTATCGCAAACAGCCCATTATTTTTATGGTAACGGAAGAAAAGAAAAAAAGAAAGAAACGTTCTTAGTAATTGTGCTATGCCTGATCTTACTTTAGAAGATATTCATATTAGAACTGAATTACGCCCGGGCGATCTGGGGTATATTATTCACCTGCACGGCTCCATTTACCAGGATGAATATAATTACGGGATTGCTTTTGAAAGCTACGTAGCAGCAGGTCTTCATGAATTTTACCAGCATTATGATCCGGTTAAAGACAGGATCTGGATTTGCGAACACAACAACACGATCATCGGTAGCCTGTTACTGATCCATCGTCCAGGCAATGCAGCCCAACTCCGTTATTTTCTGATCAGCAAACCTTACCGTGGTATCGGTCTCGGCAACCAACTGATGAAACATTACATGGAGTTTTATCACGCCTGCAAATATTCCTCTTCCTACTTATGGACAACACATGAACTCGGTGCAGCAGCCGGCTTGTATAAACGAAATGGTTTCCGGTTAACCGAAGAAAAAGAATCAATGGCATTCGGAAAAAATCTGACCGAACAAAAATATGAGTTGGTATCAGCGGGTTAAACGGATTGTGCCATTGGCAATCTGGTCTCCTGTTAATTTTGCCGCGGCTTCCAGGTTAGTATATGTGCTGGCAAGCGCCGTTGTCATATCCATGCCTTCGGGAGTAATAGCGATGAGCTTGATAAAATGCTGTAACAATTCTTTCTCTGCTTTTATTTTTCCTGCCATACCAATCACCGGTAATCCATATTGTCTTGCCTGCTGAGCCACACCAAACGGACCCTTTCCTTCGAGCGTTTGCGCATCAAGACTTCCTTCACCGGTGATAACAAGATCAACTTTCCTGATCTCCTCTTCAAAACGGGTAATAGCCAGGAATTGATCGATACCATTCACCAGCCTGGCCTTTAAAAAAGCATGGAGGGAAGCCGCTACCCCACCGGCTGCACCGCCATGCTTAATAGCAGACATATTGATCCCGGTTGTTTCCAATCCTACATCCGAGAATCTTGAAAGTGCTGCATTCAGGATATGTACATCATCTTCCGAAGCGCCTTTCTGCGGACCAAAGACAGCCGCCGAACCGGAAGGTCCTGTTAAAAGATTCTCCACATCGCATAAAACAATAATATCGGTTGCTGTTTTCTCTTTAAAAAATTCAGGGACAATAATCGACGAAAGAAAATGAAGCGATGCCGGCATACCTTCAAGATCCTTACCCCTTGCATCTTTAAATTGAAAACCTAATGCCTGCAAAATGCCTGCGCCTCCATCTACCGTGGCGCTGCCACCAATACAAATAATAATCTTATCCGCTTTTTTATCAAACGCCGCTTTGATCAATTCGCCGGTTCCGAAACTGCTGGTCCTTAAAGGCGCATATTCTGATTTTTTCAATAGCCGCAAACCCGAAGCGTCGGCCATTTCTATGATCGCTGTTTTACTTTCATTCACCCAGCCAAAAGATGACTGGATCTTCCGGCTAAGCGGATCGTTCACTTCACATTCTATCCTCTCCGCCTTCAAACAATCGCTTAATAATTTACCTGTACCATCTCCCCCGTCTGCAACCGGGAAGCAAACCGTCGTACAGGATAATTGACTTTGGCTGAATCCGCGACTGATCGCTTCCGCAGCTTTCCCGGCATCCAGACTATTCTTAAAGGCATTGGGTGCGATCAGTATGCGCATAATTATAAAATAAAAAGGGACAGAATATAAATAACCATCATCGTGATCAATCCCATTAATATCGATGCTATGCTATGCACCCTCAACATGGTTTTGATATCGATATCAGAAAATTTCGAGATCACCCAGAAATAAGCATCATTGGTATGTGAGATCATCATCGATCCTGCCCCCATGGACAATACCGTCAGCAATTTTGCGTTCTCCGATTCCAGCCCCAGCAAAGGCAATAACGGTAATACAATGGAAGAAGCGGTAATAACAGCTACCGTCGAAGATCCCTGGGCCGTCTTGATAAGACAGGTAAGCAGGAACGGGAACCAGATACCCATTGATTTCAGATCGATATTATTACCAAAATGATGACCGATATCCGTAGCCGCCAGCACAGCACCGAAAGCACCACCCGCACCAATGATCACCAGAATACCCCCGGCTTTTTCAACCGCCTGCGATAAATTCCGGCTTCTTTCATGCTTGGGATATTTACCGGTCAGTATGGCAAGTATTACACCAACCGCCAATGCTATCGATGGATCGCCGGTTATATTGATCGCCTGAATCGAAAAACTATTATTTTCATTACCAAGACCCACCACCGATTTCACTGCCATCAGTATTATAGGCACCAGCACCGGCAGGAAAGCAGCCAATACTTTTGGTTTATCTTTCTTTTCATACACTTCTTCTTCTACCCCTACTTTCCGCAACTGGTTGGTCTTTTTACCTGCATACATCGCCCACCAATGACCGATCAGCATCGCAGGTATGGCAATCAGCAACCCCAACAATATCAACTTCCCAAAATCCACCTGTAACTTGCCCGCAGCTGCCGTAGCACCCGGATGCGGCGGTATCAGGCAATGCACCGCATATAAACCCGAAGCCAGTGAAATACTCATCTGTGCCACTGCAATACCGGTACGTTTCACCAGCGAACGGTTAATACCATTTAATACGATATACCCTGAATCACAAAAAATAGGAAGCCCTACGATAAATCCTGTCAGCGAAACAGCCAGGGCCGACCGTTTCACGCCTACCAACCGCAGGATATAGCCAGCCATGACTTCGGTACTGCCATTCTTTTCCAGCAATACACCGATCGTAGTTCCCAGAACGATGATGATACAGAGCTTCGACATGATATCTGCAAACCCATTCTTTATCAGTTGAAGAATCTCTTCAACCGGCATCTGCACACCAACACCGGTAACAAAACAGGCAATTAATAATGCAAAGAAGGGATGTAACCGGAATTTTACGGTCAGCAATACAATACAACCAACACCGGCGATAAGAGATATGATGACCTGCAGAAAAGTAAAATGCATGAAAGCCTGTTTTCAAATTGAATAAATCGTCCCGAAATTAATGCTATCAATTATTCCTTTGACGATTATTTTGCTGGCTTCTTTGCGGTTAGCTACTTGTATAATAAATGAAAGAGATGAGGAAACACAGATCGGATGGATGACCACAGATATATAAATAAATATTAAATGAACTGACGATAAATAAAAATCCATTTATACTCTTCTTATCCATCCAATCCGTGTTCCCATCCAGACATACACAACATATATAAATCCTCCTTACCTTTGCCTAACACTTGTTAGTTTTAAACCTTTAATCAGTCTATTCATTATGGCTTCCCAAAAAACAACTGACATTCTTGGCGACAAAGCCGATTACTTACTCAGTCATCAGTCCAAAACCATTTCCAAAGACCAGTTGCACTTACCCTGTCCTGATTTTATCGACCGCATCTGGACAAACAGCGACCGCAACCCGCAAGTGCTTCGCAATCTGCAATCATTGTATGGTCACGGGCGACTGGCAAATACCGGTTATGTATCCATCCTCCCGGTTGACCAGGGCATTGAACACAGTGCCGGTGCCTCCTTCGCAAAGAATCCCATTTATTTCGATCCTGAAAATATCATCCGGCTTGCGATCGAAGGTGGTTGCAATGCTGTCGCTACTACCTACGGCGGTCTTGGATTTTTATCAAGAAAGTATGCGCATAAAATCCCGTTGATCGTAAAGATCAATCACAACGAATTCCTCACCTACCCCAATAAGTTTGACCAGATCATGTTTGCTTCCGTTAAAGCAAGCTGGAACCTGGGAGCTGCTGCTGTAGGTGCTACCATTTATTTTGGCAGTGAAGAATCGACACGGCAAATACAGGAAGTCAGTAAAGCCTTTGAAATGGCGCATGAATTAGGTATGGCCACGATCCTTTGGTGCTATTTAAGAAATCCTGCTTTCAAGAAAGATGGAGTGGATTATCATGCAGCTGCCGATCTTACCGGCCAAGCCAACCATCTCGGCGTAACGATCGAAGCGGATATCATCAAACAAAAATTACCGGAGAACAACGGCGGTTACAAAGCACTCAATACAAAAGAATCACCGTATGGGAAAATGGATAGCCGCATTTATTCCGATCTTACTTCCGATCACCCGATCGATCTCTGCCGCTACCAGGTAGCGAATTGCTATATGGGACGCGCCGGCCTGATCAACTCCGGTGGCGCTTCTTCGGGTGCAACCGACCTGGCAGAAGCTGTTACGACTGCCGTCATTAATAAAAGAGCCGGTGGTATGGGACTTATCAGCGGTCGTAAAGCCTTCCAGCGCCCGATGAAAGAAGGTATTGAAATTTTGAATGCTATACAGGATGTCTATTTGGATAAGAATGTGACGATAGCGTAAGGAATTGGGAATGATGAATCAGGAGTTTAGAATTTAGAATGATGAATTAAGAATTATGAATTTAACGCATCCAATTCATAATTCTTAATTCATCATTCTAAATTCCTAATCCTAAATTTTACAACGTCTTATCCCAACTGCTTTTATCTGTCAGCAGTATCTCTCTCAGCAAACGGATCGGCGGCATCCCGTTATCCAGCACCTGGTCATGGAATTTCTTTAAAGAGAAATTGGCTCCCTCCTGCTTTTTATAATCCTCACGCAGTTTCTCGATCTCCAGTTTTCCGACCGTATAGAAAAGATAGCCGGGATCAAAGGTTCCCCGCAATGCTTCCTGTGCAGCCGGTTTCTCACCCTGATACCAGTTATCCATAAAGAATTTTGTTCCTTCCGCCTGCGTCATTCCCTGGCAATGCATTTTTATCGATACACATAAACGGCAGATCCGGAGTAAGGCATCACCCGACTGCGCCAACCGGTATTTAGCGGCTTTGATCGAATCACCGGTATCGCCAAACCCATTATCCATCATCATTCGTTCACAATAATGCGCCAAGCCTTCTACAAACGCATAACTGCCGAATATTTTTTCGATGGTCGTTGCCGTTGATGCATTCAAATGCAGGAACTGTGTGTAATGTCCCGGGTATGCTTCATGTATCGTTACATTATCGGTTGTATAAAAATCAAACATCGCCAGCCAGTCTTCTTTCTGCTGTGCCGTCCATTTGGGATCTACCGGCGTGATATAATAAAACGCTTCCGTGGCTTTCTTTTCAAATGGTCCCGGTACATCCATCGAAGCCGTACCCAACGACCGTGCATATTGCGGAGTTTCCTGTACCTGCACCCTCACTTCCGAAGGCATTGTCACTATATTCTTATCAATTAAAAATTGCCGGATCAGTTCCAGGTTCTTCTTCGCATCAGGTATCAGGCTTTCTGCTGTCGGATGTTCTTTCTGTACATTATGATATACATCGATTGGTTTTTTTGTTGGATCGATGATCTTTGCATATTTATTAAAGCGGTCCTGCTCTTTCTTTAATTCCGCCATTCCAACGGCCAGCACTTCTTCCGGTGTTTGCTTCATATCCTCGGAATACAAAAGCATTTTCTGGTAATTCTCCCTTCCTATGGCATAATGATCGTTGGCTTTGGGAAGTTTATCTGTTTTCAACCAGTTCATAAAGTCAGTAGCTGCTGCGATCGCCTTATCATTTACCGCATTGAATTGAGCCATCAGGGAATCATTCTTCACCTCTTTCAGTGCCACTTTCAATTCGCCTTTCAGGAATCCTACTCCTCCTTCAAGAATAGAGATAGCGGTTTCGATCTGTGGCTTTGGCAATGAATCAGAAAGATTGGCTTTACCCGCTTCATATACCAACGGCATCTGCTTCTCCAGCGAAATGATATATCGCAAACGCTCTTCGAGTGGTGCAAAATTCCGTTTGACATACAAATTCACATCGATAGCGCCGGCATAGGTCATCGGGTTATGTGTGTACACATGCAAATCGTCGAAGTTGGATATTTCATTTTTGATAGCCGCTTCTAAAATGCGGAAATCATAAAACATTTTCGGACTAAGCGCCGCTGTGTCTATGCTATCCAGTTTTTGTTCATAGGTTTTTAATCTCTGTAATTCTGCATCGAGAGAAGACTTGCTATAGTCTGTTGCCTTTCCATTGTACTCATGAAATCCCAGTGACACAGCGGAAAGAGGTCTCCATTCCAAATAACCTTTTAAGAAATCGTCGCTGACTTTTTGAAAAGCCGCATCCGCGTCCCCGGTATTGCCGGCGGTCTCGCTATTGTTGCAACCTGCCATGCAGAGAACGGCAAAAGAAAGAAGGAATAAACATTTCATATACCAAATTGTTGTTGTGTGATTTTTAAAGATAGGGTAAAATAGATTCCAGCTATTACGGCTTATTTATTTTGCACCTGGCCGTGACCAGCGGCAAAAAAATGACCCGGGACCGGTGAATTAATTGCCATTTTCTTAAGGATAACTGGCACATTTTCTGACCATTTATACCAAATATCAAGCTATGAAATATATAAAAACAAATATCATCCTGGCTCTTTTTACCTTCCTGGCCCTGGGCCCGGCAGTAAAAGCACAGGATACGGATGAGGCATCGGTAAAAGCAATGCTTGAAGCAAAGAACTATATCTTTAAAGCACAAACAGCCTTACCCATGACGGGTAGAATTGTCAACCTGACATCGGATTACGATGTAATTATAAGACCTGATTCGGTGATTTCTTTCCTGCCTTACTTTGGCCGTGCCTATTCAGCGCCGGTAAATACCAGTGAAGGAGGTATTAAATTCACCTCTACCAATTTTGCTTACCAGGCAGCCAAAGCAAAAAAGAAAAGCTGGGATATCGTTATCAAACCCAAAGACGTAAACGATGTACAGGACATGACCCTGACAGTGTTTAGCAATGGCAGTGCAACACTAAGAGTAAATAATCAGAATAAACAAGCGATCAGTTTCCAGGGATATATCACCAAAGGCCGCCCACTCGACAAAAGAGCATTCTAGGCAAGTCATCTATGTGAACCCTATGTGCCTATGTGGTAAAACTTACGCACTGCTGTTGTAGTTCTATGGCCGGCTGGCGTAGATTCACCACATAGGCACATAGGAACATAGATTTCACATAGTTTTACCCGGAAAATTCGTAGATTTATTATCCGGGTAAAACTTATTCTATGCCAGCGAAAGGAATAATCAGGACCGCATTGATCCTTTTAATAGTGATCCTTAATATTGGTTGCGACCAGGTATCCAAAGAAATGGTTCGCAGCAATGTATTAGCCAACGAAAGCATTTTCGTTATAGGAAGTCACTTAACTCTTACCCGCGTGGAAAACACCGGGGCTTTCCTGAGTGTCGGCGATTCATTACCACAAGGCACGAAGAACATTTTGTTATCAGCACTTCCCCTCGCAGCATTGATCCTTGGTTTTGGCTACCTGCTTACCAGGAAGAATATCAAGGCAGTACCACTTATTGGTTTTTGTTTTATCCTGGGTGGTGGTGTAGGAAATATTTTTGACCGCGTATTATATGGATCGGTAACCGACTTTCTTCATATCAATGCCGGTCCTTTTCAAACCGGTATTTTCAATATGGCCGATGTATCCATTGTAACAGGCACACTGATCGTACTGCTGCATTTATTCTTCCGGAAAAAACCGGCTTTACCGGAATTACCAGAAGACAATTCATAATTTATCCCACAAACATATTCAGGATCAATACGCCTGCAAGTCCCAATACGGAAATCACTGTTTCCATCAGCGACCAGGAAAGAAAAGTTTGCTTAAGAGAAAGATTGAAGAATTCCTTGTACATCCAGAAGCCGGTATCATTGACATGCGAAAAGAAAACGCTTCCCGCTCCTACCGATAATACCATTAATTCAGGCGATACACCACTCGATGCGACCAATGGCGAAACGATACCCGCAGCCGTTAAACCCGCTACCGTAGCTGAACCTAATGTCAGCCGCAACAAAGCTGCTGTCAGCCATCCAAATAATAAAGGTGACATATGCCATTTGGTGCTTAACGCAGTAATATAATCACCGGTACCGCTATCGATCAACACCTGTTTGAATACACCACCGGCAGCAATGATCAATGCGATCATGGCAATACCCGATACAGCTTCCACCAGCCAGGCCATGACCTCTTCCATTTTCTTGCCGGTTCTTAATCCGAAATAATAGATCGCCAGGATCACGGCGATCAATAAAGCCACCGTAGCATCTCCACAAAATATCGCGACCCGCCTGATGAGATTATCTTCCGAGATCACATTTTCGACAATGACACGGATCGAGATTAATAGAACCGGCAATAAGGCTAATCCAAAACTGGCGAATGCAGAAGGCATATTTTCTTTTCTATCTGCTACTCCTTTGAACAGGCCGGGATCGACGACTACATTCACCCGTTTCAATAACCGCCCCAGCATCGGACCGGCGAGTATCACAACGGGAACCGCCATGATCAAACCATAGATCAGTGTCTTGCCAAGATCCGCTTTGAAGGCTCCTACCAATACCAAAGGACCCGGGTGCGGAGGCAGGAAAGCATGAGTTGTAGATAACGCAGCCGCCATGGGAATAGCGATGTATAATAATGGAAGACCCGAATTAATAGCAATGGAAAACACAAGCGGTACCAGGATGATAAAACCGGCATTGTAATAAAGAGGAATACCCACTAAAAAACCGGTGAGCATGATCGCCCATTGAATATTCTTTTTACCAAACCCATTGATCAGCGTTTCGGTGATACGCAATGCCGCACCGCTTTTCTCCAGAAATTTTCCCAGGATAGCACCCAGGCAAAGCACCAGCAATAAACTGCCCAATGTACTGCCCACTCCCTTTTCCACAGTGCCGGTTATAGTAGCTCCTTTTTCTACGCTGCCTACCAATTGGGCAACCGGCATGCCCATTAATAGACCGACCAAGAGTGCTACGACGAGCAGGGCAATAAAAGGACTTACTTTTTTCAGCGTCAGGATCAGTAATAAAATAATCCCGATGAGAATAATGAATAATGGCATGGCAATGTTTAGTTTTCCTGCAACCTGCTTAATGCAGCAAAGTCATCTTTTAACTTTGGATATAATAAATTGAATACACTAAATCGCTCAAGGTATTTCTGGTGATGGATCGCATCGGGTTCGAACACACTGCTTACACCGGTAAATTGTTTAACACCGGAAAGTTCTTTGATGAAACCTGTCGCATACATAGCGAGATAGGCAGCGCCGATGGCAGAGGCGTCTTTCATACCTGTCACCTTTAATTTCTTGCCTGTCACATCGGCAATTAATTGTATCCAGTAAGGTGAACGTACAAATCCACCGCTTACATAGATCTCCTTTATTTCACCATACACTGTTTCCAGTTGACGGATGATCTGGTATAATGTAAAAGAAATCCCTTCGAGGGCCGCCCGTATGATGTGCTCTTTTCTGTGTTTCAGGGTGAGGCCTGTCAGCACTCCTTTTGCGTTCGCATCCCATACCGGCGCCCGTTCGCCAAGCAGGTAGGGAAGAAATAATAATCCTTCCGCACCAGGGGCCACTTTGGACGACAGCGCCAGCAATCCTTCATAATTACTTTCATCCTGCTGATCTTCGGGAAGAAATAACTCCGCCAGCCATTTCAATATAATACCACCATTATTGATAGCGCCACCTCTTACATAAACATTATTGGCCAGCAAATAGGTAAATAAAGGTTCGTTGCCTGCCCGTATCGATTCATGCACCGTCATTCTTACCGCACCACTGGTGCCAATGGTAAGTGCTGTTTCTCCATGCCCGATTGCGCCACTGCCGAGATTAGCCAAACAACCATCACTGGAACCGATAATGAAAGGAACTTTGTCAGGCAATCCGAATAATCGGGCATACTGTGGAAGCAGTTCTTCTTCCTGGTGTACTGTATCTACAGGAGTTGATAATTTCTCCCCGGTGATGCCTGCCAGTGCCAGCGCATCATGATCCCATTCTCTTTTATTAATATCAAAAAGACCAGTGGCGGAAGCCAGTGAATAATCAACAATATATTTCCCAAATAACCGCGAGAAGACATATTCTTTAATCGAAATGAATTTAAACGTATTGGAGAAGATCGCAGGTTCATGATCTTTCAACCAGGCTATCTTGCACAAAGGAGACATAGGATGAATAGGAATGCCAGTGTTCTTATAAACTGATTGACTAACCGGTTTCTGTAAAATTTTCAATGCTTCTTTTTTACTGCGTGTATCAGCCCAGATAATAGCATTGTACAATGGGTTGCCATTCTTATCTACCGGCAGTATACTATGCATAGCTGCACTGAAACCGATTGCTGAAATACTGCCTTGTGTTGCGATATGAGAAACTGCTTCTTTGATAACACCGGCGACTGCCTGTAAAATGTTATCAGGGTCCTGTTCTTCATAACCCGGTTGCGGATGCAACAACTCATACCCTTTCTTGGTTTCAAAAAAAGTAGTGCCCCCGGCGGTTACCACTACAGCTTTTGTATGGGTAGTCCCGATATCAATACCAATAAAATAATTCACAAAACAGAGTTACGCTTATATTAAAGTCAATGCAGATGACTAAAGATAAAAGTATTTTTATGGATTCCTAATTAGTACCCATAAAAAAGCCGTTGATAGCATATATCAACGGCGTTGGATTTTGTAAGCAGGTTATAACTATTCACCATCTTTGGAATTCACAGGAGGTTTACCTCCTTCCGGAACAAAGATCAATGCAGCAGAATTCATACAATATCTTTTACCTGTTGGTTCAGGTCCATCATCAAACACATGACCGAGATGAGAACCGCTTTTGCTATCTACTACTGCAACGCGTGTCATTCGAAGACTATTATCTTTTACCAGAAGAACGGCATCGGGAGAAATGGGTGCATAGAAACTTGGCCAGCCTGTACCCGAATCGAATTTGGTTTCGGAACTGAACACCGGTTGCAAAGAAGCGGCTGAATAATAAGTACCCTTTTCATAAAAATGATCATACTTGCCGGAGAACGCTCTTTCTGTTCCTTCTTCACGAAGGATATTGTATTGAACAGGAGTTAATTTTGCTCTCCATTCAGCATCGTTCAATTTTATAGAATATACTGTTTTGCGATTCACAGTCCTGGGATCGGGATAGTTATTATTCTTCGACTGGGCGTTGCCGCAACTGGCTGCGAGAAGTCCAAAAGCAGCAATAACAAAATAGCGGGTTAACATATTTTATGTTTGTATACCTGATAAACGTTGCCGGAAAGCAAATGGTTTGCCCGTATACGTCTTTTAACACATTCTATCCCTTCAATCGTATACTGATATTCCCTTCCTTATCTGTAACTATAAAGGAAGATTCTTTGAACGTAGCAGCCCGCATCATCGGGTATATATTGTTGGAGAAACCATATTTTTCTTTGGGAATACCAAGAAAGTTGGTATCCATTTTACCATTTCCGTTTACATCAAAAAAAACAGCAATAGCATAAGTGCCGGGCGGCACATTCTCAAAAGATACCGGCACACTTTCACGGCCACCCACTGCGGCTATTTTTTGAAACACCGCTTTATCAGGTTTCCTGAAACCTTCTGCTGCCGCATACCAGCCAATATAAAGCGAACCGGTTTTATTGGCGAGATTACTGATGATCAGTGTCTGTGTCCGCCCCTGTGCGCTGGCCCGTAAACAAAAAAAGGAAAACAGAACAATAAGCGAGGTAATTATTTTCATAACCGGAACCAGGTAATTTGATGGGGCACAAGATCGGATTTGTTTTATAAACAGACCCGGCAGCTCTCCATTTTTCACAAGTCCTTAATTCTTAAAAAATCCTTTTTATCGTCGTTTGTTTATTAAATTTGTGTTCATAAAATAAGAATCTATGTCATTGTTGAACCAGAAAAACAGCAAAGGAAAAAAGAAAGCGGATAAAAAGGGTGGCACAGCCGCTGGCCAGGGTTCTAAGTTTATTCAGAAACCCAAGTCAGGCTTTGTCAGCAAACAACAAAATACCGGCTCACAAAGAGGCAGCTAAGCCAGCCCTGCTTCAGTATTTCACACCGTGACTATCTGCGCTTCCTGCAATATGCAGGGCAAAAGCAGCAAGCGCAGTATCTTTCAGCATATTGATCAATGCACCCTGCCGCATGCCGGCATCTCCTGCCTCCCGGTAATTGGGAAGATGGATCGTGATCACAAAAATGATCAGTAAGACCGCCAGCAGGTATCCTGCCAGTTTCACCCATTTATTCGTGATGAATGCCAGCGCCGCCAGGATAAACGACGCTCCTACCACGTATACCCATACAATACCCCCGGGAATATTAGAAGGTACAAATACCAGCAGGTTGTGCGGATGCTGAAAATGATAAATTCCGAAAATGATCATGATAACAGCTAAAAGATAGATGGCAATGCGGGAAATTAATCGTTGGGTCATAACTGAAATTTTAAAGTGAACAATTATGAATACTAAAACGAAAATCCTTCATGCGGAGAGCTGCATCTGAACTATCTCTTCTTTATATTCAACCGGTATCTTAACACTGCATCATTGTTATACATGATGTGCAGCCATTCCACCGCTTCCGAATTGACGGGGAATGTATAAGATACCTTTCTGCCCGGTCCGGTTACATCGGGTTTTACAAACGCATAGGTGGGCGCAACAGTCAATGAATCCCATAAGGAATCGGGTACGATGGAGATATTGCGGAAAGGAACGGCGGTCTCAAGTTCAAGATGAATCGTATCACCCACACGGGCTTCAATAATACCACGCGCAGGATAATAATCCATGATATCATATTTGACATAAGAACGTTGCCGGAACGGCATATAACGAAATTCGAATAAGGGCGGCGGATTGTCGAGTAATGTCCAGCGGAGATCATCGGGATAATGATGACGGATAAAATCTTCGGGTGGTGTCAGGAAATAATATTCATCATAGAATTTAATGAACTCGTCGGTAGAGCGCGAAACAAAACCACTGGCCCAGGTGACATCCAGTAAATGCCAGGCGCTATCGATATATACTGCATTCCAGGAATGATTGGAACGGAATTTCTGATCCATTCTTTCCATATCCGAACGCGCATAACCGGTAACGATCTCCGACACAATACCCGCATGATCGCACAACGATTTAAACAAGCGGGCATACCCGTCACAGATCGTTCTTTTATCCTGCAAAACCTTGATGGCAACTCTTTCTGTAACAGGTTTGAGTTCACCGGCATCCGGCATTTCCGGTTCATTGTCCTGCCAGTCGTTATTCTTCCTGTTTTTACGGGGAACCGGTTTATAGTAACTGATATTGGTAGCTATCCAGTGAAAGATCGCTTTTACTTTTTCTTTTTCGGTATGACAATTGGCAGTAAGGGCTGCAGCCAGTGAAGCAGGATCTTTTTCGTCGATGCGGCCCGGTCGCGATATAGTATTATCGATACTGGTAAAATGATCCTGGGAATAAACCATTCCAGTCAATAACAAGGTCCATATCGTTAGTGCCACTTTCATGACAAAACACAGCTCGTGGTAGTGGTGTTAAGTTTTAGGTGTTAGGTGTTACTGGTTTAGGATTAGTATCAATCTTTATAAGCAGGAAAATATTTACAGGATTCAGCCATTTATAACTTAACAGTTAAAACCTGAAATTTAACACCTACAACCTAACATCTGATTAAAGTTATCAAAATATCCCGGCATCCCCGGATAAGTTTTACACTTAGTGAAAACGCTTGTGCTAGCGGCGTAAAAAACGATTATTGACCAGTTTTGCCATCACTTCCTCTTTTAAAGTGCGGCTGATGGGTATATGATGCTGACCGATGCAGATATCATTGGCCTCGATGTTATCGATCTTTGACGCAGCAATGATGTATGATTTATGAGTGCGGATAAACCTGTCGGCAGGCAGGTATTCTTCCACCGCTTTAAAGGTGAGATAAGTGATAAATTTTTTATCCTTTGTATAGATAATAACGTAATTCTGCAGGGCTTCTGCAAATAAGATATCTTCAAAAAATAGCTTGACCAGTTTATTATCTGATTTTATAAAAAAATAATCGGCTGCCGCCGTTCTTTTTACTTCATTATTCTGCTCTCTTACTTCATAATACTCCTTTGCTTTCATAGCGGCTTTCAGGAAGCGTTCAAAAGAGATAGGTTTAACGAGATAATCCAGCGCATTGACCTCAAATCCTTCCAGTGCATATTGCGGGTAAGCCGTGGTGAATATAACAGGTGGCGGTTGCTGCAATGTTTTGAAAAATTCAAGCCCGGTGATCTTTGGCATTTGTATATCGAGAAAAAGCAATTGCACTGCGTTTCCGGAAAGAACACTTGTTGCTTTAAGAGCAGTATCATACTCACCAGCCAGTTCCAGGAAATCCACATCAGCAATATATTCTTTCAGTCCTTTGCGGGCCAGCGGCTCATCATCTATGATTATACATTTTATACGCATACCTAGGCCATTACAGATATCATATTCAATACAATTCCTCCCGGTTCCCGGTCGCCCTTTATTTCAAACCCATCTGGCATATCTTCCTTCCGGATACTTTTGGAAAAAAGTTTCCAGGCAATATTACCATCGATGATTGTTTCGGCTACAACGGGTCCTGCTGCCGCATCCGCCAATTTCCATTGTGTTTCTCTTCGTATCAAAAACCATTCAGCCCCACCCTCACCCGTGATCGTTGTCTTCAGTACGGTTCCCTCTTTCGCAACATGGCCGGAAGCTGTAAACGGCCATGCCTGCATAAATATATTCAGCAGCGGGTAGTAGAATTCTTTTGCCAGTAATTCCTTATTGCTCATCGCATCGCGGATCTGTTGCTGGTGCAGCCAGCGTTCGGTATACTCTCTTGCTATATCAAACCAGTTATATGACATACCCTCCCCTGCCCAACTAACGGGATAAGCAGAAGGAGCAAAAGGATCGAGCGAGTTGAATATCTTCACCACTTCCTCATTACTGGATTCCAGCAGCGAAGTAATGATTGCCGGGCTCACTCTTTTCATAGCATGGACCCAGTCGGCATTTAAAGTATTGAGATAACCGACCAGGTCATCGTTGTTATGAATAACAGCGCCGGGAGGAAGCGACCATTGATCTCTTTTCAGGGAGATCAACCGCAGGTTACCATCCAGTAAATGCGCAGCCACATCTTTTATTACCCATTTTTTGGCAATGGTCCGGCGTTGCCAGTCATTCACCGGAAGACTGCGGAGAAATGATAACAGCATACCATTGAGGCGGGGAAACAAATCAAGTATATCGATCGGTGGTTTCATATTACTCATCCAGTTTTAACCGGAGCTCTACTGTATAAAGATCATTTTTATCTTCGATATGAAGCGAATACCTGTCAGGGTATAATAATTCAAGCCTGCGTTTTACATTCACCAATCCGATACCACCTTGTTTTTCTGTTGTTCTGCCGGGTTCTTTTGAGTTTTCAATAGTAAAAATAAAATGGCCATTGCTTCGTACCAGGTCCAGCTTTACAAAATTGTCCTTGGTAGCATATCCTGAAATATGCTTGAAAGCATTTTCCACAAACGGTATCAATAATAATGGCTCGATGGAAAAACCTTTTACATCAGGCTGGCTATTGAACTCGACCGAATACTTTTCGTCTTTACGTAATTTCTGTAGCGCGACATAATCCCGCAGGTAAGTCACTTCCCGTTCTACAGGGATCTTTGCGCCATTCAATTCATATAGCTGGTAGCGCAGCATATCGGAGAATTTATGTAATGATTCACGGGCTGCCGCATTATTTTTATCGATCAGGAAATAAACGGAATTGAGCGAATTGAACAGGAAATGAGGATTGATCTGTGATTTCAGGAAATTCAATTCGGCTTCTGCTTTTTCTTTGGCTGTTTCAGCCATCCGCTGCTGTAGCTGCGAATAATCAAACATCAGTTTGATCGCGATGCCGGCAATCACCAGGAAAAAATGAGGAAGTATATTATCATAAATACGTGTCTTCAAATCGCCTGATAAACTCATCATAACCGGGTTATGGGTAACACGACCGAGAATATTCATTTTTATAATACTGCTGATCACGATCATGACGATAAACCCCAATACAAACCATACATACTTCTTTTTATAGAGAAGCCGGGGGATCAAAAGATAATTGGTGAGATAAACCAGGAAGGCCAGATCAACAACTTTGATCAGGGTTACCGCGGCGGCCATATCCGCTGATGTATAATCCTGGTAACGGAGAAAATACCAGGTGCCAAAGACCAGCATCCAGAAAAAAACATGATGCCCCTTGTATTTTATCAGGTTCCGGTTTTGCATACCTCAAAATAAAATTACACGATATCACCGGTAAAAAATCTTAGACAAAAGGGGTATTTGACTTGATAAAATGCAATACGCTGACCAGGGATCATGGTTATTATCAACCATTTTCTTTTTGTCGTTCACCAAATAAAAGATTACCGATACGGACCATCGTAGATCCTGTTTGAATGGCCAGTTGGTAATCCGAAGACATCCCCATCGATAACACCCGGAAGGATGGACTGGCATATTTATGAAAAAGGCTTTCCAGGTAGCGGAATTCTTTTTCAATCGTTTCTTTATTATCGGAAAAAGAGGCCATTCCCATCAGCCCGGTAACTTTTACGTGTGGCAAAGGATCATTCGCCAGTTCCGTCATCACTTCTTCCAGTTCTTTTTCATCCAGCCCGAACTTGGTTTCTTCCTGTGCGATATGCACCTGCAAGAGACAGTCGATACTACGATTGGCTTTTCCCGCCTGCTTATTGATCTCCTTTAATAACTTAAAACTATCAACTCCATGAATGAGGTGTACGAACGGGGCAATATATTTCACCTTATTGCTTTGCAAATGACCGATATAATGCCAGCGGATATCTGCCGGCAACTGTGGTTGTTTGGTGGTCAGTTCCTGTACATAATTCTCTCCGAAATCCCGTTGCCCCAGGTCATACAATTCCCGGATATCACTTACCGGTTTGGTTTTGGAAACAGCCACCAGTGTAACCTTATCGTTTAATTCAGCCAGTATCTTCCGGTATTGTTCAACATTGATCATCGTCACAATTTATCGGTGCAAAGTTGTTATAACTCCATCAAATAAAAAAGCCGTTATGCAAAGCTAACGGCTGACAAGCAGGGTTATTGATCTTATTTCAGAATAGAACGGCTGATCACAATACGTTGTACTTCGCTGGTGCCTTCATAGATCTGCGTGATCTTGGCGTCACGCATCAGTCGTTCCACATGATATTCTTTTACAAATCCATACCCGCCATGTATCTGCACGGCTTCTACGGCTGTCCACATAGCTGTTTCCGAAGCATATACTTTAGCCATCGAGGAACTGAGTGTATAATCGATCTTCTGATCTTTCTCCCAGGCTGCTTTCAGGCATAACAAGCGGGCTGCTTCTACTTTTGTGGCCATATCGGCGAGTTTGAAAGCAATAGCCTGATGATTCATGATCTCAGTACCAAATGCCTTCCGTGTCTTGGAATACTCTTTGGCGAGTTCATAGGCGCCGCTGGCAATACCCAGTGCCTGTGAAGCAATACCGATCCGTCCGCCAGCTAATGTTTTCATGGCGAATTTGAAACCGAACCCATCTTCGCCGATACGGTTCTCCTTAGGCACTTTTACGTCCGAGAACATAACGGTATGTGTATCGCTGCCACGGATACCGAGCTTATTTTCTTTAGCGGCCACGGTAACGCCGGGCCATTTTTTTTCTACGATAAATGCATTGATCCCTTTTGATCCTTTTGAAACATCTGTCTGGGCAATGACAAGGTAAACGTCGGCGGTGCCGCCATTGGTGATCCAGTTCTTGGTTCCATTCAGCAGGTAATGATCGCCTTTATCTTCTGCAGTAGTGCGTTGGGAGGTAGCATCGCTACCGGCTTCCGGTTCGCTGAGCATGAAAGCCCCGATATATAATTCGCCGTCTTTCTTTCCCTGCGCGAGCGGGGTGAGGTATTTCTTTTTTTGTTCTTCAGAGCCATATTCCTGCAATCCATAACAAACAAGGCTGTTATTCACGCTCATACACACGCTGACACTGGCATCTATCCTGGAGATTTCTTCCATGGCCAGTACATAGCTGATCGTATCCATACCGGCGCCGCCATATTCAGGTTTTACCATCATGCCCATAAAACCGAGGTCGGCCAGTTTCATGATCTGTTCACGGGGGAATTGTTGTTTTTCATCGCGTTCAATAACACCTGGCAGGCATTCATTACGGGCAAAATCCCGGGCTGCTTTCTGGATCATTAAATGCTCTTCATTCAGTTGAAATTGCATGGCATGGCAAATTGAGGCCGCAAAGATAAGGGGTAGGTTTTATACCTGAACAATTGTTAGTGCCTGAATCAACGGTCAAAGAAATCGCTGATTTCACGAGGAAACCAATTTGCTCCTGGCTTTAACCGCTTCCTCATGGTTACAACTAATTTACCGATGGGTTCAACTTCACCATGGTTTCAACCATGAATCCACGAATGCCCAACCAATTACCAGCCGGATCTTCCAAATACGCTATCTTCAGACCAATAGTTAATCTGCATTATTAAACATTCTTACTTATATGCGCCTTTCTATTATCGGGTACAACAGTCCCGCCTATCAGCAAATGGTTGCGCTCCGGATGGAAGTACTCCGGAAGCCGCTGGGCCTGACCTTTACGCCCGAACAATTAGCCGCTGAATCAAACGACATATTCATAGCCGCTTTTGACGACCAGGAAATGGTGGGTTGTTGTGTGCTTAGTCATTATCACGAGGATACGATGCAGTTGCGGCAGATGGCCGTTAAGGAAGGAAGGCAGACGAAGGGTGTGGGAAGAGAGATCCTGGTTTTTGCGGAACAGGTGGCGCTGGAAAAGGGGTATGGCATTTTAATGATGCATGCCCGGAATGTCGCGATAGGATTTTATAAAAAATGCGGGTATGAGACCCGCGGAGAGGAATTTATCGAAGTAACGGTTCCGCACTATCACATGGAAAAAGCGTTACGAGGTGACACCTCCAACTGAAGGTGACACCCCGGTTTTCAGGCGGAATCCGGGGGAAGGTGACACCTCGGCCCCCCGGGTGACACCTAGTTCTCGATCTGCGATTCGAAAAAACTCTCGTTACACAATACCGCATCAGGTGACACATAGTTTAATAATGTGTTGTTGATAATCTGCTCCAATTCCTCCTTACTCGCACAATAAGCCGTATTGGTCAGCGCCAGCTTGTAAGAATTGATTTTGTAATATGCAAGACGGGAAGTTTCTGTAGTATGATCATCAATGAAATGAAACTGCTCGGCAATATGTGCCTGGTCATTGTGGTACGGATGGTGATACATGACAATCAGCGTTTGGTTTTTCAGGATTTGGATTACTCTTTTAAAAACGTGAAATCAGAATACAAATTGCATGATTTCTCATTTTCATGATAATCAAACTCTTAGGAGACTTATCTGAAAAACAAGTGAAATAAAAATATCGACCTCACTTTATATACGCACCCACATTCTCAGCCGGTTTCAACTTTATTCCGTTTTAGCCAAACATTTAGCACTCTCATCCGTTCCTTAGATAATCGCAGCCATTTTTGATATACCTTTGCACCGCATTTACTAAAGCCCCTCCCGCAGCATCATGAAAAAGATACACATCATCCTGCTTGTGCTGATCGCCGCTACCATCGGCATCCTGATCAGCTATCTCCAGGTCACCAGCACTTACGATACCGTTGATACCGCCATGGCCAAACCCGGCAAGTTCGTTCACCTGATGGCACGTCTCGATAAATCACAGCCCGTTGAATACGACGCGATCAAAGATCCCAACTACCTCAGCTTTACCGCCGTCGATACCCTCGGAAAATCAGTGGTCGTCGTCTATAATAAACCTAAACCTGAAAATTTTGAGACCAGTGATAAACTGGTCTTACAAGGCAAATATCTCAATGGCAAATTTGAATGCGATGCCATTCAAACCAAATGCCCTTCCAAGTACAAAGACGACATGAAAGCGGCAGAGAAAAATGTCAAAGCAACCACACAAGTAATGCCTCAAAACAGTCCTGACAACTATAATTAACTGCAGAAATGGATTATATCGGTGAGCATCGTTTACCCGGCCTCTTAGGACATTTTTTTACTGTGCTTTCACTGGTTGCTTCTCTGGTAGCCACGTTCTCCTATTTTAAAGCCACCCGGTCTGCCTCTCTCCCCGATAGCAACCATTGGAAAAAACTCGCCCGCTCCGCTTTCGTGGTCGAAACGATTTCCGTCTTTTCCATTTTTATCGTTCTCTTTTATATTATTTCCAACCACCTTTTTGAATATAAATACGCCTGGCAACACAGCAGTCTTTCACTCGAAGTAAAATACCTGCTCGCCTGTTTCTGGGAAGGCCAGGAAGGAAGCTTTCTCTTATGGAGCGTATGGCATTGTGTACTCGGACTGATCCTGATCAAAACCTCCAAGCAATGGGAAGCCCCCGTCATGACCGTGATCAGCTTCGCCCAATTTTGTCTCGCCAGTATGATCGTTGGCATTTATGTATTCGGACAAAAGATCGGCTCCAACCCTTTTATCCTCCTGCGTGAATCCGGCATTTTCGATTCAGCCCCTGCCCTTCACCTCGAAGGCAATCTCAATAACCCGATCCGCCCTGATTATATGACATTGTCCATGATGAAAGATGGCAATGACCTCAATCCCCTGTTACAGAATTACTGGATGGTGATACATCCCCCCGTATTATTCATGGGATTTGCATCCACTATTGTGCCCTTTGCATTCACGATCGCCGGCTTATGGACAAAGAAATTCGGTGACTGGACAAGACCCGCATTGCCCTGGGCCCTGTTCTCGGCCGCCGTATTGGGAGTTGGCATTATGATGGGAGCCGCCTGGGCCTATGAATCGCTCACGTTCGGAGGCTACTGGGCATGGGACCCTGTGGAAAATGCATCGCTGGTACCATGGATGATCCTTATAGCAGGGATTCATACACTGCTTATTTATAAACATAGCGGTCATTCACTTCGCGCCACTCACCTGTTCTTCATCCTTACTTTTTTCTTTATCCTTTATTCCACCTTCTTAACCCGCAGTGGCATATTGGGCGATTCATCCGTGCATGCTTTTACTGATCTAGGCATGAATTTTCAATTATTACTTTTTCTCCTCATATTCGCCATACCTTCTCTCGGATTTTTTATTTACCGGTATAAACAAATCCCTGCCATACAAAAAGAAGAGAGTACTTCTTCCCGTGAATTCTGGATGTTTATCGGTTCGCTTGTTTTCTTCCTGGCCGCCATTGTTATTATCGGCAAAACATCCTTACCTGTATTCAATAAATTATTCGGCACCAAATGGGCCGCGCCTGAAAACCCGGAGTATGCCTACAACCAGATACAGATCAATGTAGCGATCATACTGGGAGTGCTCACAGCCATTACACAATACCTGCGCTATAAAAATACTTCCTGGAAGTTTTTTCAAAAAGGCATTTGGATACCCACCCTGCTCTCCGCCATTGTTGCAACACTCGTACTGGCATTTGGTAATATCAATTATAATAAAGAAACTTTTGGCTTTCTCGTAGCGATCTGGGTAGCAGTAGCTGCCAGCATCTATGCCGCCATCGCCAATGCTGCCTATATATGGTTAGGTGTAAAAGGAAAATTGAAACTTTCGGGTGGTTCCGTTTCCCATTTTGGTTTTGGACTGGTACTGCTCGGCATCCTCATTTCTTCTTCCAAAAAAGAAATCCTTTCCTATAACCGCGGCGGCATCCCGATCGATTTTGGTAAAGACAGCAAAGAAAAAACAGGTGAGAATTTAACCCTGGTAAAAGGTCTGCCGATGAAAATGGGCAAGTTCGATGTTACTTATCTCAACGATTCGGCGCATCCCAAAAAACAACAATGGTATTATAAGATCCATTTCAAAAGCCGGGAGGATAAAGAAGAATTCACACTTGTACCCAATGCATTTGTCAATTACAAAGGCAATGAAAGTTTAATGGCTAATCCCGATGCACGTCATTACTGGGATCACGATGTGTTTACTTATATATCGGCTTTACCTAACCCCGAAAAGAATAAAGATACCAGCACCTTCCGCAGTAATATCGTAAAACCGGGTGACAGTATCTTTTATTCCCGTGGATTTATTATCGTGGAAAAACTGACCACTAAAAATAATCTTCCCTTCGATGGGTTTAAACCGGAAGACAGCGCAACTGTTGCCAGCCTGCGTGTACATTCTTTTAACCGCACTACCTATAAAGCAGAAACTTTACTGATCGGCAAAGAAGGACATATGATGAGCATCCCCGATACGGTCATGTCCGAAAGCCTGGTGGTAAAATTAAACAGCGTCCAGGGGGATACCGCAGATATTGGCGTTAAAGAATCCAACAGCATCCTGGAATATGTAACACTTAAAGCCTATAAGTTTCCTTTTATCCGCATCCTGTGGGCAGGGATCATTATTACCGCCATCGGCATACTCATGAGTATGGTCCGCCGGATACAATTGAACAGGCTGTCTGCTACCAGGGAATAAGAATTTCAATACATTTTGTTAAACTGGTCTTCAAAGGCTTATAACAGGCCCGTGCGCAGCCTGAACGATTGGTTAACCATTACTCCCTTACTAACTATTTTTGTAAATTTACCGCTGCATGATCCGTCAGCAGTCATACCGTTTTTTGGCAACAGCTTTTTTCCTGCTGGCGCTGCTGGTATGCCAGCAACTGGGCGCCCAGATCACTCCTGAATCGGCCGAAACAGATACCATTCCTCCCATGCCCTCTTATGCAGAACGTTCCAAAAAATGGGGGCCCAATGATACCGTGATCGTCGATGCGATCTGGTACCAGCGCGAAATGATGGCCTACAAAGAAGAACCTATGGTATGGGTATCCAATCTTTCCGGGCGCAAACTCGAAAAATATATCGCCGAATGGACAAGATTGCGCAATGCGGTTTATGTCACCTATCCGTATGCACGTGTAGCCGGCGCTACGATCAATGATATCACAGCGAAGATGTCAAACCTTTCTTCTAAAAAAGATAGAAAGGAATATCTCAAAACAAGAGAAAAAGAATTACGCAAACAATTCAGCGATCCGCTTTCCAACCTTTCGGTTTACCAGGGAAAAGTATTGATGAAACTCATCAACCGGCAAACCGGTAATAATTGTTACGAGATCATTAAAGAATATAAAGGCGGTTTCAATGCAA
This sequence comes from uncultured Bacteroidota bacterium, assembly GCA_946479615.1. The sequence goes on from CAMLGR010000040.1 coordinate 28,094, forward strand.
GAGCCTACCAGACAGTTGCTTTCTTCTTTGGAAGCAGTTTGAAACAGGACTGGGATCTCACCGATAAAAATGACCGGCAGATTGAAAATTTTGTCAAAGAGATCGATGGCGTCTGGTATGGCAATCCTTACAGGAAGTAATAACGAAGTTTAAATTTTTAGTCCTAAGTTTATTGCTGCTAAGCAGTAATAATTAATATTTACAATCATTATGAAACTCGACATACTCGCTATTGGTGTTCACCCGGACGATGTGGAACTTGGTTGCTCCGGCACCCTGATCAATGAAATCAAAAGAGGAAAAAAAGCCGGCATCGTTGATCTCACACAAGGTGAACTCGGAACCCGTGGCACTATCGAAACAAGATACGAGGAAGCAACTGCGGCCGCAAAGATCATCGGTGTATCGGTCCGGGAAAACCTGAAAATGCGTGACGGCTTTTTTAAAAATGATGAGGAACACCAGTTACAACTGGTCAGGACGATCAGGAAATATCAGCCGGAGATCATTATCGGGAATATCCTGCAGGACCGACACCCCGACCATGGGCGGGCCGGTCATTTGATCAATGATGCCTGCTTTCTGTCAGGACTTGCGAAAATTGAAACCAAGAATGAAAAAGGAGTGCCGCAGCAGAAATGGCGTCCTAAATATTTCCTCCAGTACCTGCAGGATTGGTACCACGAACCTGATATACTGATCGATATCACCGATGTATTTGAACAACGGATGAAATCGGTAGAAGCCTATTCCACTCAATTTCATAGCAACGGCCAGGCAGATGGTCCGCAGACCTATATTTCAACACCTGATTTTTTAGATAGTGTGATCGCCAGGGCAAGAATGATGGGAAAAAGGATCGGTGTTAAATATGCAGAAGGATTTATCAGTGAAAAAAACATCGGTTTACGCGATCTTGATGCATTAATACAGGTAGAAACCTGATCTACCTCATTTGTGTTCCATTACTCGCTGATCCAGGCAGAAGCAAAACCCTGATCGATACTTATTCAATCATAGAGCAGGAAAACACCTGCAACACAAAAAATACATTCTCCCGGAATAAAATCAATTTAAAATCCATTTATCCGTCCCATTCTGTTCCGTTACGCATTAATCCAGGTAGAAACCTTATTTCCCCACCCCCTTTTCTCCTTTTTTTGTTATTTTTCCGCAAACTTCTCCTCAACTATTCGGATTCTCAAAAGAATAGGGTAATTTTACTTATATCCCATTATCTTCTAATTAATTAGTTACAGAATGAATATTCCAAAATTTGCCAATGTCCCCCATTCTTTTCACAGCGAACTGAAAAAAAGGATCAGTGAGTACTTCAAAGAGGTTGGTAAAGCATCTACCGGTAATTTAAGCCTGTTTATAAAAGCGATCATTTTAGTGGTTAGCTTTTTATTTGTATATGTGCACCTGGTTTTCTTCACCCCTGCGCCGGTCTGGGCCTTGCTGGAGTGTATTATTCTCGGTGGCCTGACCTCCGCCATTGGTTTCAATGTAATGCATGATGGCGCACATGGCAGTTTCAGCCGTTACAAATGGATCAATGATCTCGCCGCCTTATCACTCAATTTTCTTGGCGCCAATAATTTTATGTGGAAAACAAAACACAATGTGATCCACCACGCCTACACGAACATCGACGGGATCGATGATGATATCGATGCCAAACCATTCCTTCGTTTGTGCGATACGCAAAAACATTATAAAGTACACAAATACCAGCATCTCTATTTCTGGGCCGCTTACTCCTTGCTTTACCTGTATTGGGTGTTTGTAACCGATTATAAAAAATATTTCCTCGGAAGAGTAGGCAGTGTGCCATTGAAAAAAATGAGCACTACAGATCATATCTCTTTCTGGTCATTCAAGATCCTTCACCTCGGTTTGTTCGTTTTCCTTCCGATCTATACGATCGGTTTCACTCCGTGGCTGATTGGTTTTCTTGTCTATGGTCTGTTTGCCGGCTTTGTATTAAGTATCGTGTTCCAGTTAGCACATACCGTTGAACACACTCATTTTCCACAGGCAAATGAAGTAACCGGGAAACTCGAAGACGAATGGGCTGTTCACCAGTTAAAAACTACAGCCAACTTTGCCACCAGGAATAAACTGGTCAGCTGGCTGGTAGGCGGATTGAATTTCCAGGTAGAACACCACCTCTTCCCTAAAATCTCACATATCCATTATCCTGCAATCAGCAAGATCATCAAGAAAGCCTGCCAGGAATATGGTATTCAATACATCGAATACAGGCGCGTAAGATATGCAGTTGCTTCGCACGTCGCTTACCTGAGACAGATGGGGAAAAACAACCTGTCGCATCAGCACTAAATAACCGATTTAACAGTATAAAAAAAAGGTACCCGGGTGATTTCACTACCCGGGTACCTTTTCTCTTTCCGGCAGGTCGTTGCTTTCAACCCTTATGGATTTAATACAGAAGAAGCCAATTCTTATTTCTTATTTTTGCTCCTCATTCTCGATCATACTATGAGTAAAATAAATATAGGTCTTGTGCAAATGAGCTGCACCGCAGATAAAGCAGCCAATCTTGCCAAAGCAATTGAAAAAGTAAAGGAAGCGGCTGCCAAAGGCGCACAGATCGTTTGCCTGCAGGAATTATTTACTTCGCTGTATTTCTGCGATGTGGAAGACTATGATAATTTCAAACTGGCCGAAGCCATTCCCGGTCCCGCCACCGATGCGTTGAGTAAGATTGCAAAAGAACTGAAAGTGGTTATCATTGCTTCTCTGTTTGAAAAAAGAACGGAAGGACTTTATCATAATACCACCGCTGTACTCGACAGCGATGGCGCTTATCTTGGTAAATACAGGAAAATGCATATTCCTGATGACCCGGCCTATTACGAAAATTTCTATTTCACTCCCGGCGACCTAGGGTATAAAGTCTTTAAAACAAAAGTAGCGACGATCGGGGTATTGATCTGCTGGGATCAATGGTATCCTGAAGCATCCAGGATCACGGCATTGATGGGCGCACAGGTTTTGTTTTATCCGACCGCTATCGGCTGGGCCACTTCGCAGGATGAAGCGACCAATACAGAACAATACAATGCCTGGCAGACGATCCAGCGCAGTCATGCTGTTGCCAATGGCGTACACGTAGTAAGTGTCAACCGCGTAGGACTGGAACAGGATGGCGCTATGAAATTCTGGGGAGGTTCTTTTATCGCCAATCCATTCGGTACGATCTTAAAACAGGGTTCGCATGATAAGGAAGAAGTGATCGTACACGAGATCGATACGGATAAAACAGATCGCTATCGTACCCACTGGCCCTTCCTGAGAGACAGGAGGATCGATTCCTATCAGCCCATAACGAAAAGATATATCGATGACGAATAGTCTTAAGCGATACGCTCGTCAATGATAAGTGATTTGACTAATGACTACCTCTGACTTTCTTATTCCTTATTTTTTGTTTCTTATTTCTTATTCACGCTATGTCTAAAAGCAGCACTCCCAAAGAACTCGGCTATTATTTCCCCGCCGAATTTGCACCGCATGTCGCTACCTGGCTCAGCTGGCCACATAAGGAAGCGAGCTGGCCGGAAAAGATCCATACTATTTACCCATATTATGCGGCGTTTGTAAAAGAACTGACCAAAGGAGAGATCGTTCGCATCAATGTGGCAGACGAACCAATGAAAACGTTTGCCATAGATCATTTACAAAAAGCAGGAGTTGATCTCAATAAAGTTGAATTCTTTTTTCATCCTACCAACGATGCCTGGTGCCGCGATCATGGTCCGGCATTCCTGGTCAACCCTTCGGCCCAACAAAAGAAAGTGATCGTTGACTGGGATTATAATGCCTGGGGAAACAAATATCCTCCCTTCGACCTCGATGATGTCATTCCTACTCTTATCGGA
>CAMLGR010000041.1 GCA_946479615.1 uncultured Bacteroidota bacterium
TTCTCCTGCAGGAACACCGGGGACTCGTCGACATTCCGGCGCACATAGACGATCACCCCGCGACACTCATACACTCGAACATCCCCAGGTAAAGGGTTTATATCCCTGTGGCGAAGGGGCCGGTTATGCCGGTGGCATTGTAAGCGCGGCTATGGATGGGGAAAACGTGGCGGCCCGGATCATACATATATTAAATAATAAATAAACCGCCGGTTCCGGGCAGTTCATCAGCCCCGGCATGCATTATATCGTACCGGTTCGGTATTTGTGTCTGTAAAAACTATATTTGACATCTAAATTTTCCATATGCCTTTATTGGAACTGCAACACCTGAGAAAATACTTCGCTACCCAGAAAGCGGTTGACGATATCAGCCTGACTATCGAAAAAGGACAAATCTTCGGATTACTGGGACCCAACGGCGCCGGGAAAACAACCCTGATCCGTATGATCACCGGCATCTTTTACCCTGACGAAGGCAATATCATCTTCGATGGAAAGAAATTCGATCCGCGAAACGATATTGCTCATATCGGATATATGCCCGAAGAACGCGGTCTTTATAAAAAGATGAAGATCGGCGAACAAACCCTTTACCTCGCCCAATTAAAAGGATTGAGCAAAGCCGAAGCCACCCGCAAGATCAAAGACTGGTTTATCCGGTTTGATATGCAAAGCTGGTGGAACAAAAAAGTAGAAGACCTTTCCAAAGGGATGAGCCAGAAACTGCAGTTCGTTACGACAGTGTTACACGAACCTAAACTGATCATTCTCGACGAACCTTTCAGCGGTCTCGATCCTGTCAATACCAATCTCATCAAAGACGAGATCTATAACCTGGCCAAAAGGGGAGCTACGATCATCTTCAGTACCCACCGGATGGAACAGGTAGAAGAAATATGCGATCATATTGTCCTGGTGAATAAGGGACAGAAAATACTCGATGGCACTGTAAACGGTATCAAACAGGATTTCAAAGAGAACCTATTCAAAATAAGTTTTGCGGATAAAGTATTGCCCGAACACCTGGCCATCCACTTGTTTGAAGTAAAGAATAAAACAGAGCATGAAGTAGTGATCAAACGCGATCCCGGGTATTCTAACAATGATATACTCGCTTACTTTATGAATAAAGGATTGCATATACAGTCATTCAACGAGATCCTTCCTTCATTAAATGAAATATTCATCCGCCAGGTAGAAGGCACACCGACTGCGCGCCAGTTCCAGGAAGTAAAATAGCTGATCCTCCTAAACCAACCATTATGAATAAGATATTATTGATCATAAAGCGTGAATACCTGACAAGAGTTCGCAAAAGAACTTTTATCATCAGCACGCTGTTGTTTCCTTTATTATATATCGCCTTTATTGTCGGCACGACATATATAGGTATGAAAAGCAAGACCAGGCTCAACCTGGCCGTTATCGATTCCTCCGGTTATTTTGACCGGGGACAGTTTGAACGTTCCAACCTGTATGATAGCTCCATCCGTTTTACATTGGTGAATACAAGTGTAGATAGTTTATCCGATAACTATCAGAAAGAGAAATATGACGGGTTTATTATTATCCCTCAAACGCCTGACTGGGAAAAGGGGATTACCAATGTGTCTTTCCGTAAAGGAAAAGCGTTTGGTAATTCAATTACAGAACAGATCCAGAGCAAGCTCAACCTGCTATGGACCGATATCAAGAACGAAAAGCTGGGGATCGATGAAAATAAAAAAGAGATCATCTCCGCCAGCCGCATCACGGTGAAGACAAGCGATGTCAGGGGTAAAACATCCAACGAACGTACTGCCAGCACCATCGGGTTTGTTGCGGCGTTCCTTATTTATATGATCCTGCTGATCTATGGTTCGCAAACCATGATGGGAGTGATGGAAGAAAAGACCAATCGTATTGCCGAAGTGATCGTATCATCGGTTAAACCATTTCAACTCATGCTGGGTAAGATCATCGGTATCGGTATGGTGGCGCTGACACAGTTCCTGCTCTGGGTGACGTTTGTATTTATAATTTATAATGTCACCAAGGCATCGGGCAGTACCAATGAAACGATGAATGGAATGCTGGGATCGGTGCAGAATGCGTTTACCAATATCAATCTTCCTTTCATCCTGTTCTGTTTTGCCTTTTATTTCCTGGGTGGATATTTCTTTTATGCTTCTTTATATGCCGCTATCGGCAGCGCCGTAAATGAAGATATGCGCGAGGCGCAATCATTAAGTTTCCCGATCACCATGATCGTTATTTTCTCCGTGGGATTGATGTCGGTAGTGATCAACGATCCTACAGGTCCTATTGCAGTCTGGGCAAGTATCATTCCGTTCAGTTCCCCTATCATTATGATGGCAAGGATTCCTTTTGGGGTACCGGGTACAGTGCCCTGGTGGCAACTGGGTCTTTCCATGTCCCTGCTGGTAGTGGGTTTTCTCTTTACCGTCTGGCTGAGTGGCAAGATCTACCGTACCGGTATATTAATGTATGGTAAAAAGCCAAGCTGGAAGGAACTGATGAAATGGGCGTTCCGAAAGTAGATGTGGTCAATAGTGAATGGGATTCCGGGTATCGGAAAGTCCGCTCATTATTGACCATTCCCTTTTTCACTATTGACTATTGACCATTCACCCCTCCCCCGCATTTGTTAAAATTTCCCTTTTCCCGTCTTCCCTGTAACATAATACGAAATCAATCGTATATTTGATACGAAGTATTTCGTGTAACTGGTATATAACCTAAAACATAAGTATGAAACCAAGATCATTCAAACCAGCCTATTTGCTGGCATTCCTGCTCGTAGGAGCAACAACACTGGCGCTTGTTTCCTGGACCCGTAAAGAAGCGCCCGGATATCACTACCGCCAAGCCCCCAACGACACTACTCCCGAAAAAAAGAAAGCCGCCCGTGAAAAGAAAGTCCGTGACCTGGACGAGGCCATTGACGAACTGGATCAGCTGGACCTGAAAACGACCATCGACCAGGCCATGAAAGAGGCTTCCGAAGCCATGAAGAATATAGATATGAATAAGATCATGGCAGAAGTAAACGCTTCCCTGAAAGAAGTAGACATGGAGAAGATCAAGGAACAGATCAATAAAGCAATGAAAGATGTAGATATGGAAAAGATCCAGCGCGAGGTGAATGCCTCGGTATCATCCATTGACTGGAAAGCGATGCAGCAACAGATGGATGAAGTAAAGAATATGGATATGAGCAAAGTGCAGATCGATATGAGCAAGATCCAGGAGCAGGTAGATAATGCCATGAAACAGGTGGATATGGAAAAGATCAAACAAACCATCGATGCTTCTATGGCTTCTATCAATTGGGATAAGATAAAAGAAGAGATCGACCAGGCAAAGAATATCGATATGAGCAAGATCGAAGCGCAAATGAAAGATGCCAAAAAACAACTCGAGAACCTGAAGCCCCAACTGGAACAGGAACTGAAGAAAGCCAATAAAGAGATCGAGAAAGCAAAAGAAGGGCTGAAAGAATATAAACAACTCATAGACGGCCTGGATAAGGATGGTCTTCTCGATAAGAAAGAACCTTATTTTATTGAACACAAGAATGGTGAGCTGCTAATAAACGGTAAGAAAGCAAGCGCTGAAACGTATAACAAGTACCGTTCAGTGTTGGATAAACATAAAGCTTTCTCTATTAAAAAAGATAAGGACGATTTCAATATCGACAACGACTAAGATCAATTACCACGAATAGCCATGAAAGAAGGAACCCCGGCCCAGTGCCGGGGTTTTTATTTTGCTGCCCTCTCTGTGGTCCTCTGTGTCTCCCCTGTGGTCCTCCGCGGTATATGCCCTGTAAGAGAGTTTCTATTCGTAAGTTCTCAATACTATAATCTGATATCTCAATACGGGAGTTATACGCAGAGAGCCACAGAGGAGACACAGAGGGCCACAGAGCAGGGAATAAAAAAGCCGGGTCAGTTGAATGACCCGGCTTTACTATGGTGAGACTTCTATTTTAGAAATCGGTGAAATGCAAGGGAGAAGGAAGCAGATCGAAACCTTTCGTTTCTATCATTTCAATATTTAACTGGAAAGCTTCATCTGTTTTTACAATTACTTTATCTTTCGTTACTTTTTTAAATCCGGCTTTTTCAAAAACGAATTTATAAGTACCCGGTTTTAATTCATTGAAAGCATAGGTACCATCATCATCCGTTAACACCGCTTTTTCTTTACGGGAAACGAGATAAGCAGTAACATTGACATCTTTGATCGGCTTTTTACTGTCGGATTGAAAGACAACACCTACCAGGTCATCCTTTTTTCCTTTGGTATTGGTTGGCTCGGGATCCGTGCTGGCCTGAGCGATTCCAAAGCTTAACACAAAAATTGCCAGCAGTAGAATTTTTGATTTCATGTGACAAATTTGAGAGTGAATAATTTTAAATGAACACATAATCACCGCTGAAACAGAGCTAAAGTTATATCTTTTTAACCGGATTTAATAAGGCCTGGCCAAACTCCTGCCAAACATTTTTTACGATATCCCCGGCCGGTAAAATACGATCCAGCAGGGAACTTACCTGCCCGATCTCCAGTTCTCCTTCCTCCATATCGCCTTCAAACATACCCTTTTTGGCCCTGGTCCTTCCCAGGAGCAGCAATAGTTCGTCGTTCGTCGCACCCCTGGATTCGGCTTCCTGTATTTGTTGAAAGAACTTGTTTTTAACCAGTCTTACCGGAGTGAGCTGTTTCATTACCAACTGCGTATCCCCCTCCGCCGCCGCGATCACTGCCTTTTTAAAAGCCGGGTGGGATGAAGCTTCTTCACTGGCTACAAACCGGCTTCCCATCTGCACCCCCTCCGCTCCCATGACCATCGCTGCCAGCATTTGCCGCCCTGTGGCAATTCCTCCTGCTGCTATTACGGGTATCTTTACCGCTCCTGCCACGGCTGGTATGAGTACCATGGTAGTGGTTTCTTCTCTTCCGTTATGTCCACCTGCTTCAAACCCTTCGGCTACCACTGCATCGCAACCTGCTTCCTCGGCCTTACGGGCAAATTTGCTGCTGCTGACCACATGCACTACTATGATCCCTTTTTCTTTTAAGACGTTTGTCCAGGTCTTCGGGTTACCCGCACTGGTAAAAACGATCTTTACTCCTTCGTCTGCCAGAATCTGCACGTGCTTATCAATATTGGGGTACAGTAAAGGCAGGTTGACCGCAAAAGGACGATCCGTGGCCTGCTTACACTTCTGAATGTGTTCCAATAAGACATCGGGATACATACTTCCGCTGCCTATGATCCCTAAACCACCTGCATTGCTGACGGCACTCGCGAGCTTCCAGCCACTGGCCCATATCATACCTGCCTGGATGATGGGATAGTCGATGCCGAAAAGAGTGGTGATGCGGTTGGAGAAAAGAGAAGTCATGCTGTAAAGATAAATTATGAGTTATGAATTATGAATTGAGAACCCATTCATAATTCATAACTCATAATTGATAATTTTAGCCTAAATCAATATTCGTATTATCCCCGATATTCAACGTCCTCGTCTCGCCTTTGAGACCGGTATCGCTGCCGATGATAGATGATTCGAGTACGATATCGAAAAGATTGGAGTAAGAGCCAATGATGGAGTTGCGGATGATCGAGTAGTTGATCCGGGAGTTCTCACCAATAGAAACATTGGGCCCGATAATAGAGTTCTTTATATCACATCCTTCACCGATGCTTACCGGCGGAATGATGACTGTATTTTCAAATTCGTATTTCTTGTCGCTGGCCTGTCCGAATTTCTTCAGCAGGGTGGCATTGGATTCGAGAAGCGTTTCTTTACGCCCGCAATCAAACCAGTTGTCAACTTTAAAGGGCTTGAATTTTACTCCTTTCTGCAACATGCAATCCAACGCATCGGTAAGACTGTATTCGCCATGTGTACGCAATCCCTGCAGCAGGTTATTTTCCAGGCATTCGAAGAGCTGGTTGCTTTCCATGATCTTATAGATACCTACCAGCGCCATGTTGGATTTGGGAATATGTGGCTTTTCGTCCCCGTGATCGATGAACCCGCTTTCATCGAGTTCGGCCACACCAAATTCACGCGGATCATCTACTTTCCTGACACCAAGCAACGAACCGGGACTATTGACCAGTTCATTCACATCGTATTCGCAGATCGTATCGCCCAGCACCACTATCACTTCATCATTATTGACGGCGGCTTTGGCAAGCTGAATGGCATGACCGATGCCCTGCCGGTCGATCTGCTGAACATAATGCGCCTGTATATATGGATATTTTGCCTGTACATAATCACGGATCTTATCGCCAAGGTAACCAACAATGAAAACGAATTCATGGATCCCTCCTTCACGCATCTGGTCGATGATAATGCTAAGCACTGTTTTTCCCGCAAGTGGAATCAGTGCCTTTGGTTGAGTATAGCTATGGGGACGCAATTTGGTGCCCGCGCCCGCTACTGGTATTATTGCCTTCATGTAACCTTTCTGAGAGACTGTTTGGTGATCGTTAAAAGCCAACGAAAATAGTGATTTTTAACACAAACAAAAAGTTATCCATCCAACTGCATTTTCAAAGCCATGCCTACGTAATTTTGCGGCAACAAGAGCGAGGGTACTGTGAAGGAAAAGACCGTGAAAATTTTTAATTATGAATTCATAATTAAAAATGCACCAGGTTGTTAGCCAATTATTTTTAAACCCCAACTAAACATATAAACTCTCTTCATGCAAAAGGATTCCCAGATTTTTGATCTCATCAACCAGGAACTTCAGCGTCAGCGTAATGGTATCGAATTGATCGCTTCGGAAAACTTTACATCCCTGCAGGTAATACAGGCTATGGGCACCTGCCCTACTAATAAATATGCAGAAGGATATCCTGGCAAGCGTTATTATGGCGGCTGCGAGATCGTTGATGAAATTGAAACACTTGCTATTGAAAGATTGAAGAAGGTTTTTAATGCCAGCTGGGCCAATGTGCAACCACATAGCGGCGCCCAGGCCAATGCAGCAGTATTCCTCGCCTGTGTAAAACCCGGTGAAAAGGTATTGGGGCTCGACCTGAGCATGGGTGGACACCTGACACATGGAAGTCCTGCGAATTTCAGTGGTAAAAATTACCATGCATTATTCTATGGAGTAAAAAAAGAAACAGGACTGGTAGATTATGATCAGTTGGAAGCAGTGGCCTTAAAAGAAAAACCAAAGATGATCATCTGTGGCGCTTCTGCCTATAGCCGTGACTGGGATTATAAACGCATCCGTGAAGTAGCTGATAAGATCGGTGCAGTGATCATGGCGGATATCGCGCATCCTGCCGGGTTGATCGCCAGTGGTTTATTAAATGATCCGTTTGAACATTGTCATATCATTACGTCTACTACCCATAAGACATTACGCGGGCCCCGTGGTGGTATTATCATGCTGCGTCATGATTTTGAAAATCCCTGGGGCATCAAAGATCCGAAAGGCAATACCCGTACGATGAGCCAGTTACTCGACCTCGCTGTATTCCCGGGTACACAGGGCGGACCATTGGAGCATATCATTGCTGCCAAAGCCGTAGCTTTCGGTGAAATATTAAGTGAAGATTTTAAGTCGTATGGCAAACAAGTGATCTCGAATGCACAGGCGATGGCCAAAGCATTGGTATCGCGTGGATATGACCTGATCAGTAATGGCACTGACAATCATCTGATGCTGATCGATCTCCGGAATAAGAACCTTACCGGTAAAAAAGCACAGGAAACACTTGACAAGGCACATATCACATTAAATAAAAATGCAGTACCGTTTGATGATAAATCGCCGTTTGTAACATCGGGTATCCGTGTAGGTGTGCCGGCGGTTACGACCAGGGGAATGAAAGAGAAGGATATGGAAACGGTAGTAGCAATGATCGATAAGGTATTGATAAATGCGGATGATGAAAAAACGCTCAGTACCACGAAATCGGAAGTCAAAGAATTTATGCAGCAATTCCCGTTATATCCTGAATTAGGGTAGAGAAAATCAAAATTCAAAAGTAAAAATTCAAAATACCATGTTGATATTTTGAATTTTTACTTTTGAATTTTAAATTTATTCCCATTAAATACCTCATCTATGATCCAGCGTCAGCAAACACTTTGGTTATTATTGTCAGGGGTTTGTTCTTTCCTGACTTTCCAGTTTCCTTTTTATACAGGCAACCGGATGGAGAATAATATGTCTACGTTTGCCGAGATGGAAGCGGGCAGTAATTTTTTCCTGCTGGTGTTGACGGCTGTTTTGATACTGGTGGCGCTGGTGGGCATCTTCTTATTCAAAGATCGCAAAACGCAATTAAAGGTGGCGATGGCCGGCATCCTGTTATCTGCTGTTTTATTATTGCTCTATTTCTTACAGGTAAAGAATTTTGAGAAAGGGAATTTTGCACTGACCTCTGTATTTGCCGTGGCCATTCCGATCGGTTATATCATGGCCGCCCGTGGCATCTGGAAAGATGAAAAGCTGGTGAAGAGTTTGGATAAGTTGAGATAATCTCATTTATTACATTGTCTGCCACGAAGTGTATGTATTCTCTGCGATCCTCTGTGGAACAATCCCTGAATTAGTCCGGGAGCACGATGGGCACCAGGCGGCTGCGCCGCCCACAATAAAAGCCCCGCCTTATTATTTTTCTTGTGCTCTTCGTGGCTCACTGCGCGGGCTTGTGTCCTTTGTGCTACAAAAACAATCCCCGGCAGGATAAGTGAAAGAAACCCTGCCACTTCTCATGATTTCTAAGTGCGCCCTGCATAACCGGTCAACAAGTGCAATATAGCATCGGCGGGCCGTGGTTTGCAACAATAATACGCGACGACCGGAGAAGTCATTCGTGAAATGACTTTTTTCAGCGTGAGCACTATTTGATAAAATGAAGAAGTCCCAAAAAAGGCTAGATACAGAACACTCAAAATCTGTTTAAATACTGCTTATACACAGCAGCAACAACCGATATAGAAAACATAGACAAAAGATAAGGAAAACCCAAAGAAAAGATATAGCGGCGATACAGAAAACATAGAGCTCAGATTGCAGCTGATCCGAAAGAAAGGAGGACAGCCTCGTTGTGACTGATGATTAGACATAAGTCTATTGATATCACTCACTATGATTGTGCAAACCTGATTGCATTGAAAGATCATGGACAACTGTGGAAGATTTCGAAATCATTTGCCCGGCTTCTACGGGATTTCTGTAAACTACAGGCGACCCCTACAGGGTCTGTATTCCGTATATGATCAGTGCTATAAACAGGCGGCTCCTACGGAGCCGGCAGAATCATTTTATCGTTGATTTCTTTTAGCTTATAAGCAAGTTTGTTTAACAGCCGTAGTTATGATTTTATGTTTTCTCATTTGAGTAATGCTATACTCATTGCTCCGTAGGAGGATCCTGTTTATAGTATTGTAAAAAAAGGTAACTAAGGCTCCATCGGAGCCACCTGTAAACCGGAAGACTAATGATAACGGGCCTGAGATTAGACATAAGTCAATTATATCAAAGAATAAAATTTACATTTGTCTATTATTCTTTTTAATAAAAAATCAATGAGAATTATATCCAGCATAGCATTTCTAAGTGCTTATATAAGCATGCTGATTTCCTTCAATTCCTGCTCACATCCAACGTTAACGTGCGATAACCTCAGGACCGGGAATTTCTATTATTATCCAATCAACGATACAACAAAATACAAAATAGAAAGAAATGATTCAGTTCAAATTGAAACAAACTTAAGTACAGGCAAGTCCCAGGAAAATAAGATTACCTGGCTAAATAAATGCACATATAAACTTACCCCTATTAATGTTCCAAAAAATGTAAGTGGTGCAGATAGCTTTTTGTTAGCAAATCCTACCGAAATTACAATTTTAGAAATCGCCAAACAGTACTACATTTTCACATGCCGAATTGATAGTGCAGAAAAACATCTAACAATAACGGATACACTCTTTAATGCAAATCCCTGAATCTTTTATTGTGATGGTTATTTCCTTCTTGTATGCACATGATTTCTTTGAACGATTACAAACAACCCCGAGGAACAATTCTTAAATTAAATCAGGGAGCACGATGGGCACCAGGCGGCTGCGCCGCCCACAATGAAAGCCCCGCCTTATTATTCTTCTTGTGCTCTTCGTGGCTCACTGCGCGGGCTTGTGTCCTTTGTGTTACAAACTGCAACCCCGGTTTATTTACCTGTCATTTTACAAAAGCTACATCTCCCCGACCTGAAAAAAAATGTGATGAATCACATTCTTTTATGTAAAATACCCCTGTCTCAGCCCATGTCTATTCCCCGCGGCCCTCGGTAGAGCAATTACAATTCGTTTTTTACACATAGACACAGAGATACATAAGGAATACACACATAGAGTTATAATAAAAAAGGCCGGCAAGAATGCCGGCCGATTTTCTCTCTATTAGTACCCGTCTCTATTGAACTATGAAATGTTTGCTTTGCTGGTATCCATCACCACTCACGAGCATGGTATACATGCCTGCTTTCACAGCGGGCAGCGACAATGTCTCCGATATGGATCCACCCTGGCTCACTACCAGTTTCTGGTATACCTGCTGACCTGTTGCGTTGATCACTTTCACATTATATTGACCACTTCTGATACCTGTCAGCGATAAGGTAAGCTGGCTGCCACTAACCGGGTTCGGATATAATGTAAAGCTTTGTTTTACATTTCCGATCTCTACCCGCAATATCTTACTCATGATCACCTTACCTGCTATTTCCTGCACTTTGATGCGATAGAAGTTAGAACCGGCAGCCGGGGAAGCATCGAATGCTGTATAGTCGGCCCTGTCGTTCTGGTTACTCTTAGGCAATTGCTTGCCAAGTGCAGCAAAGTCTCTTCCGTTTACAGAATGCTCGATGGTATAGTCCACCAGGTCCCTTTCTGTCAGGTTGCTCCATTCGATCTGCACACCATTGTTCTTTTCGTAAGCACGTACATTGTCAAACAATACCGGTAATGGATTTGCTGCTGCCGCTGTACTACCCAACGCAAAAGGACTGAAAGTAGTTACACCGTTCCAGGTAACTGTTCCGCTTACTGCATTCCCGGTCGTACCACCATCACGTTTGAATGAGTTCCAGCTCGTACCATTGGAATGAGCGACTACGATACTTGCCAGGTCGGTAACATAAGCAGCAGAATTACAATTGCTGAAAGAATTCCAGTACAAGGTTACATTGGCAGTAGCAGTACCTGTTGCGCGTGTAAGCATCCAGTATTCGCAATAGCTGACATGATCCAATCCGCTTGCCGTGATCGTTGCACCGGCTGTGCTCGCAGGATTGGCTTTGTGTTCTGCCTGGAAATCACTGCTCGAAGTAAGGCCCGAAATAGCGATCGGGATCAAACCTGCACCTGCACGTCCTGTAGGGAATACAAAGTTGTCGTTTCCTCTTTTCGTGATCGGTCCTACTACAAAAGAAGAGCTGGTAGCATTTGCCGTAGCATTATCATTGACAGTGATCAGGTTGGCGGCTGTTGTACGCAATTCACCATGCTGAAGACTAAGACTTCCTGTTACTGCCATCGGCTGGGATAAAGTAACATTACCACCCGTATTGTTGATAACAATATTTCTTGCTGTAGAAGCAGTAGGAGATGTAGTGAATATACCGGTTATAGCACCCCCGAATTCATAATCTGCACCACTGCTATATGTTTTGGTACCAGTTACCTGAATAGTACCAGGCAAACCAGCTGCATTCGCCGTGATCACTTTACCTGTAGATGCCAGCGTAAATGAACCCGCTGAACCATTCAGTACAGAAGTTCCGAAGTTCACGATCGCGCCACCATTCACGACAAAGTTCACCGAACCCGAAATCGTTCCGCCTGATTTGGTAAACAGTTGCTGAGTATTACCATCGAAGTTCACGGTTACTGTAGCACCCGCACCACCATCTTCCTTTAATGTACCACCTGTCATTTCAAAATCACCGGCTATATTCAGCTCGCTTCCTCCATTATCATGATCGATAGAAAAACTACCGGAAGTCATTTTAAATTTCTTATCAACCGTAACTGTGCGATTGGCATTACTATTTGTCAACCGAAGATCATTTCCTGCAGCGCCTGTATTCGAAAGTGTCAGGTTACCGGCACAATCCAGGTCATCACCTATCTCAACATCATCTGTAAGGTTGCTGCTGAAAGTAACGTTCCCAAATGTCTGATCCATACCACCGGGGTAATTATCATTCATACCCGTAATGTTACAATTGGAATTAGCGTTCCAGGTTGCATCGGGAACGGTGCCACCATTTACTGCATGGATATAAGTACCGCCATTGCCGAAGCTGAGACGCGCAGTAGTGCTGTTGATCGTACCACCATTGTTCTGCAGGGTACCTGTTACCACCGTGCTGTTACCAGTGCTGCTGGTACTGTACGTACGGCCGCTGTTAACAACAAGCGTTCCGTCGATAGCTGCAGTAGAATTATTATTCAATGAAATATTGACATTCGTACCGATAGTCAGAGAAGAACCATTGTCAACCACCAGGTCTGTTACACCCGTGCCATTATTGATAGTCAGTGTACGTGTATTAGCCGCCTGGAGCGTAACAGCAGAGTTACCTGTTACGATCAGTTTACCAAGATTGATATTCGAGGAAAAAGCGACATTCGTTATGATCGCTGTATTTCCATTGAATACAACAGTATCGCCTGTACCCGGCACACCGGTAGGCGACCAGTTACCTCCTGTATTCCAGGCTCCGTTACCTCCACTCCATGTTTTCCGGGTTTGAGACCAGCCTGCCATCGTTAATAGCAGAAGGGTCATAATTAAGTAGAACTTTCTCATTGCTCAGTGTTTTGTTTGTTAAAATGATATATAGAATAAGAGTACACTACCGTATGGGTGTAACATGGGATGGACTACTGAGCTTTTAAGTAGGATTGGAGCACGGCAAATTCTTAGACACCACAACGGTTTCGGAGGAGGACGTGAACAGCAGACTGTTCATTGACTATGTAAAAGGATTTCTGGTACGGAATTCAGAGAAGTTGGATGAGGATCGCTTTATATGATAAAAGCAGAAGAACAAAACTATAAACCGGTTTTGGTTTTCACAAGCATTTCACATAAAATATTTATTTGATACCCGTAAAACTACGACTATCCTGACATAGATCATGAATAGCTGGCCCTGTACAGGCAGTGACCAGCTATTCATGAACTTATCAGGGCACGATAAATGTTTTTGCATCCGTGTATGCCGGACCGCTGACCAGTAAAGAGTATACACCTGCTTTGATACCAGATGGTAAAGCAATGGTTTGCGTAAATGCATTACCGGGCGCCTGCAGGGTGGTACGATATACCTGCTGGCCTATACTATTGATAAATGTTAATTGGTATGCGCCTTTCGTGATTCCTGTCAGCGAAACAGTGAGTTCTTTGTTCACGACAGGATTAGGATATAACGATACAGCCGCTTTCACAGCACCGATATCTACTCTTATTATTTTACTATAGATCTCCTTACCACCCGTCTCAGTTGCTTTGACCCGGTAATAATTGGCACCTTGTGCCGGTACCGCATCGATAGCTGTATAAGATGCTTTATCGCTCTGGTTGCTTACCGGTAACCGCGAACCGATGGCTGTAAAATCTCTTCCGTTCAACGAGCGTTGCACCGTATACTGCAGGATATCTTTCTCCGTGAGGTTGGTCCATTCTATTTGTACATCATTGTCTTTTTCAAATGCTTTTACATCATTGAATAATACAGGCAATGGATTTACACTCGCTGATGTACTTGCCAAACTGAAATATTTGAAAGGAGTTGTGTTGTTGATAGTTGTATTGGCATTGGAAATAATAGTACCGCTTCCGAGCGAACCACCGGTATTACCTGCCGATGTCCAGGTAGTACCATTCGACCTGGCTATTACCAGGCTGGCAAAAGTGGTAACATAGGCCACTGCAGAACAATTGCTGTATGTGTTCCAGTACATCGTAATGGTAGCGTTGATACTGCCGGTTGTGGGATATAGTTCCCAATACTCGCAGGCACTCGCATGGTTTACCGGTGTAGTAACAGCAGTGCCAACAGTGGAGGCAGGCAACCGTTTATATTCTGCCTGCACCGTGGCAGAAGCACTTAGTGCAGAGATGCCGATAGGAATGCGTCCGCCATTTGAACCAGACCAGCCGGTAGGAAAAGTAAATGCCGTGTTACCAATTTTTCTCATCGGTCCTGCTACAAAACTGTTATTTGTTGGTGTGGCAATGGATCCTGCATTCAGGGTCAGCATATTTGCAGCCGATGTTTTTAAAAACCCATTGGTCAATGTCAATTCAGTGGTAACAGCAGTCGCCTGGGATAATGTAACACCTGCAGTAGTACCCACACCGGATGAATTATCAATGATCAATCTTGTTAAACTCGCTGGCAATCCGCTACCGGTTATTTGTGCCACCGTACCATTATATCCATAATTAACTCCTGCATTGTAAGTTCTTGTGCTGCTTACCTGGATATTACCGGTAGCACCAGAAGAAGATATACCAGCCGCACTGCCGATCCATAAAGAAGAACCGGTATTAGCTGTAAACGTGGCGGTATTACTGATCACAAAAGAACCAAGATCAAGAGAACTACCATTTAAAACAGTAATAGCAGTCAGATAAGTACCGGCTAATGGAATATTGCTTTGCAATACCACTTTATTGGTGGATGTACCAGTACCAAAATTGATACTACCTCCCCAGAGAGCGCCGAAAGGAGTTGAGTTTCCGAAATTGATGTTCTGTGTTCCCGTAGTTTTATTAAAATTGAAAGCAGCATTATTGTTCCCTGAATTATCGATCTGTCCCGATCCAAGCGTGATAAGATTGCCTGCAAGATTAACAGTAATGCTTCCGTTGTTGGAATCCATATCGAATATTGCCGTATTGCCGGCGCTTCCAATAACAAGATTTCCTGCTATATTCAATGACACAATATCATTCGTTCCCATGTATAAACGGCGGCCATTGGTTTCTGCAATCGTGAAGTTTCCAGTAACGGTAGAGAAGGTGCCATTGAAACTGATATTAGCCGATTGTGATGCACAGTTCCAGGTAAAATTTCCGAATGATTGATTCAATCCGCCGGGAACAGTGGATGTGATACCTGTTATGGTACAATCAGCATTCGCATCCCAGTCAGCCGTTGGTATGGTACCACCGTTCTGTGTATGTAAATAAGAAGCCCCTGCCGCCATACCCAGTTTGTTTGCATTCGTGCAGGTAACCGTTCCGCTGTTTTGAATAACACCGGTTGCTGTTACATCCGTACTGTTACCTGCAGCATTGGTAGAATAATTTTGCCCGCTGCTTACTCTTAATGTACCGCTTATATCAGCGGTTGCATTGGTATTTAATGATACACTAAAGTTATTGTTGTTGGCAGCAATGGTTAAGGATGAACCTGCATCGATCGTAAAGTCGGTGCCTGTACCATTGTTAATGGTCAGTGTCCTGTTATTCGAAGCACTGTTCAAGGTAACAGTTGTGTTGGCAGTTATCAGCAGGCGGCTGATCGTTTGCGTGGGAACAGCTGTAATTGTTTTAGTGGTTCCATCATTAAATCGTAAAATATCACTGGTAGCAGGTGATGACCGTGTGGGGCTCCAGTTGGACCCTGTGGCCCATGATCCGTTGTTGGGACCGATCCAGGTATAAGTTACCTGGCAGAAACACGCAGAACTAATCAATAAAGCGAGCAAATGAAGAAATAAGGACTTCATTGTAGAGGTTTTTACAGTTGGATATAAGGATATACTCTTAAAATAAAGCGAGTTACAAAGTAATTACTAAGTAAATCAAATCATAAGACATGATAATAATTCTTAGTATTTCTTGACAAATGTAAGTATTCGGGGAAATTTCACTAAGTATTTATACTTATAAATACTTCCCGGTATGGCTTTTTTTCTCTTTCCGGATGCCTTGCGGCACACCTGCATACACAAGATTTCCACCTTCATCGCCGGCTTCAGGACCCAGGTCAATCAGCCAATCGGCGCTTTTGATCACGTCCGTATTGTGTTCGATAACGATGATAGAATGGCCCTGCTCTATCAGGGCCTGGAAGGAAATTAATAATTTCTTTATATCATGAAAATGAAGACCTGTAGTAGGTTCATCGAAGATGAAAAGCACTTTATTGGTGCTGCGGTTCTTTCCTAAGAAAGAAGCCAGCTTTACCCGCTGCGCCTCACCACCCGAAAGTGTGTCGGACGATTGACCCAGTTTAATATATCCCAATCCTACATCACTCAATGGCTGGATCGCTTTTGCCAGTGATTTTTCCGCATAGAAAAAATCGATGGCTTCATCCACACTCATCTCCAGCACCTCATAAATATTCTTATCCTTATACTGTACTTCCAGTACTTCTTCCTTGAATTTTTTTCCGTTGCAGGCTTCACAGGTCAGGTGTACATCTGCAAGGAACTGCATTTCAACTACCTGCTCGCCTTCACCTTTACAAGTGTCGCAACGCCCGCCATCTACATTGAAGGAAAAATGCTTGGGTTGAAACCCGCGCATTTTACTTAATGGTTGTTTGGCAAAAAGATCCCTGATCTCATCATACGCTTTGATATAGGTAACAGGATTACTGCGTGATGATTTACCGATCGGGTTCTGATCCACCATTTCAATCTGTGATAGACTATCGATATCACCCGAAATGGTTTTGTGCGCACCTACTTTATCGGCAAATTCACCTTTTATTTTCCGTAAGGCGGGATATAATATCTGTTTGACCAGGGTTGTCTTTCCGCTGCCGCTCACGCCGCTCACCACACACAATACATTCAATGGAAATTCTACCGTGATGTTTTGCAGGTTATGCTGGCTGGCTCCTTCCACCTTAATGGAACGGTTCCATTTGCGGACCGATTTCGGTGGCTCGATCTTTAATTCACCCGTTAAGTATTTACCGGTCAAACTTTCGGGGTTTGCGACCAGGCTATCATAATTTCCTTCTGCAATGACTTCTCCCCCGAGATGTGAAGCCAATGGTCCCATGTCAATGATATGATCGGCTTCCCGCATCATCATTTCATCGTGTTCTACCACTACGACGGTATTACCGAGATCACGTAATTCTTTTAATACACGTATCAGGTTGGAAGTATCTCTTGAATGTAATCCTATCGATGGTTCATCGAGGATGTATAATGAATCGGTCAGATTACTTCCCAGGCTGCGGGTAAGCTGAATACGCTGGCTCTCGCCTCCACTCAATGAATTGGCAAGGCGATCGATGGTCAAATAACCAAGACCTACATCCAGCAATGTTTTTAACCGGTGATTTATTTCAATCAATACACGTTTGGCGATTTCTTTATCATGCGCGCTTAGTTTTTTCTCCAGGCCATCAAACCAGGTTTTGAGATCGCGCGCGGGTAAACGGCTGAGTTCACCGATATGTTTCCCATCAACTTTTACATATAAAGCTTCTTTACGCAAACGATAGCCTTTGCAATCGGGACAACTGGTGCGGCCTCGATAACGGCTCAGCAGTACGCGGTACTGAACTTTATAAAGGTTCTGCTCTACTTCTTTAAAAAATGCATTGATGCCTTCTACATGTTCATTGCCTTCCCACAGTACATCGTATTGTTTGGCGGTGAGTTCGGCAACAGGTTTATGAACGGGAAAATTGAATTTCTTTGCGCCCCTGATAAAAGCATCACGCCATAAGCCAAGCTTCTCTCCTTTCCAGGGTGCAATGGCTCCTTCATATACACTCAACCGGCGGTTGGGTATGACGAGTTCGCTGTCTATACCGAGCACCTGGCTGAATCCTTCACAGGTGGGACAGGCGCCAAACGGGTTGTTGAAGGAGAATAAATTGGGTACGGGTTCTTCAAACTGCATTCCATCTGCTTCGAAGCGATTATTGAAATGCGATAGCTTTCCGCCGTTGATTTCGAGGTATACGTCACCTTCTCCTTCATAAAAAGCGGTGCCGACAGAATCGGATAACCGGTGAATATCATCTTCATCAAACTCTTTGACCACGATCCGGTCGATCAGGATGTAGGTGGTAAGAGGTGAATGGTGAGTGGGAATTTTAGCCTTTAGCTCCTTGTCAGTTAATTCGAGTAATTCTTCAATCCGGTGTATTTCGCCTTCATTTCCGCTGTCTACCTTCTTTTTTCCTTCAACCTTGCTGTACATCCGGGAAAATCCCTTCTGCATCAGGATATTAAGTTCTTCCCTGGTTTCGCGGTTGCGGTGCTGTTTGAAAGGGACGAGTATATATAATTTATCGCCTGCCGGTAATTCCCGGATAGCTTTGATGACATCGGCCACATCGTCCTTTTTTACTTCTTTGCCGGATACAGGAGAAATGGTCTTGCCTGCCCGGGCAAACAGAAGTCGCAGGTAATCATAGATTTCCGTCATGCTTCCGACAGTACTGCGGGGGGTACGGGTGATCACTTTCTGTTCGATGGCGATAGCGGGACAAAGCCCTTTGATATAGTCCACATCCGGTTTATTCATCCGGTTGAGGAATTGCCGGGCATAGGCGCTAAGGCTTTCAGCGTAACGGCGCTGTCCTTCGGCATATAAGGTATCGATGGTTAAGGAGGATTTGCCTGAGCCGGAAACACCGGTCACCACGACCAGCTTATTTCTCGGAATTTCCACGGTAACATTCTTCAGATTGTGGACCCTGGCACCATGGATGAGGATATTTTCTGCGGAATTTACGGTCTTCGCTCCAACGGGAATTTTCTCTTTTATTGTCTTTTCCATTTTTTCTCTAAACAAATGTAAACCCTTATCCAACACAAATTTCAGCGGAAACGATTAACATTTTCTTTGCACTAAAAATAACTGTTATGGCAATAAATTGTTTGGAGGTTTCCTGAAAAAGTCTATTTTTAAAGTCCAATATCCAAAAAATGATCAACCAAAAATTTACCCCGCCTATTGCCTAAACTTCTACACTCTTTTTACCGATTTTTTTAGTAACCAATATCCGATTGACCACCTCTAAACTGTAGGAGTTTATGAAAGCTTTTAGCAAGAAGACTGACCACGAATTGATCCATCTTTTTACAGATGGCAACCTTGATGCCCTTGAAGCACTTGTGCTGAGGCATAAGGATAAATTATATACTTCCATCCTGTTTCTCGTAAAGGACAAATACCTTGCCGAGGATATTTTCCAGGATGTTTTTATCCGCATTATCGATACAATGCGTAGCGGCCGCTACACGGAAGAAGGAAAGTTCCTTCCCTGGGCCATGCGTATTGCGCACAACCTCTGCGTGGACCATTTCCGTAAAGTGAAAAGGACACCCACTATCCGTAACAGCGAAGACAAAGACATTTTCGAAGTATTGAATTTTGCCGATGACAGCGCCGAAACGGTAATGATCAAGAGGCAAAGCCATTCCCGCGTTCGTGAAATGCTGGAAAGACTGCCCGAAGATCAGCGCGAAGTGATCATCCTTCGTCATTATGCCGATATGAGTTTTAAAGAAATTGCTGCTGCTACCAATTGCAGCATCAATACTGCACTGGGTCGTATGCGTTATGGTTTAATTAACTTACGTAAATTGATGGTGCAAAAACAAATTGCTTTGTAATTTGTAATAGTTCTTGTTACAAGCGGTGTAAAAGATATTGTCATTCTGTTTCTCCAGCCGCATCTGAAAGTTCTTATTTCGAAAAAGAATTTTCTTGCTTGCCTGGCGGCAGGCTGTTACAGAATGACACCAAATTGAAGAGGCTGTCTCCCTGCAGAGACAGCCTCTTTTTATTTTATGTCGTATTCACCAGGCGCACCTGTGGTACGCGGGGGATCATTTTTATATATTGTTGCCAACCGATCAATTGTCCCTATGTGACAAAGAAATCAACATGAATATTGAAATATCGCATCCCTTCTTCTCTTCACCTAACACCTAAAACTTAACCCCTCCCTCCACCTCCTACTTCCTATATGCTTCCAGCCCGCATTGCAGCCATTCGGCAAAGGCATTTGCATCCGGTGTATAAAATTTTGTTTTGGTCAGGGCCACCTGGCTGGCATTTATGATCGCGTATTGTGGCTGGGAAGTGGCTCCAAAATTCTCTGTTTGGAAGGTTGCCCATTTATCACCTACGGTTACGATCGATTTTTCGGTACCATTGGAAAGTTTTACAACGGTCTGTTCGGTCAGCGGCAGGTTTCTTCTTTCATCAACATAGAGGGACACGACGATAAATTCATGTTTCATCAGGCTATCTACCAACGGATTTGTCCATACGCTTTCTTCCATCTTGCGGCAGTTTACACAGGCCCAGCCGGTAAAATCGATAAGTACGGGTTTATGTTGTTTTTCTGCTTCTTTTAAAGCTGCTTCATAATTATTCTCCAGGGGTTTGAACCCGCGTTTGCAATTGATGGGATTTTCATACAGGCTGTAACAAAGCGGTGGCGGAAAACCACTGATCAGTTTCAGGTTGGCAAAACGGGTATTGGTAACACCCGGAGCTATATAGATAGTAAGAGCACCGAATAAAATGATAAATGCGATCCGGATAAAGGAAAATTTCTTTACCGGCGAACTATGGCCGATCCGCAGTTTGCCCAGCAGGTAAAGCACGATCAATATTCCAATGATCACCCAAAGACCGATAAATAGTTCTCTTTTTAATAACCCCCATTGTTTAACGAGGTCTGCATTGGATAAGAATTTAATGGCCAGCGCCAGTTCTACAAAACCAAGAATGACTTTTACATCGGTCATCCATCCACCCGATCTTGGCAGGGATTGCAGCCAGTTGGGGAACATGGCAAATAAAGCAAAGGGCAATCCCAACGCAATACCAAAACCAGCGGCCCCCGCTGTCAATGGCCAGGCGCCCTGGTCAGCTACTCCTACGAGTAAGGTGCCGAGAATGGGACCGGTACAGGAGAACGATACAATGGCGAGTGTAGCCGCCATAAAAAAGATACCTCCCAGGTTTCCCAGTCCTGATTTTGAATCCATTTTATTTGCGAATCCGGCCGGCAGGCCGATCTCAAATAATCCAAAAAAGGAAAGGGCGAAGATGACGAAAATGGCAAAGAAGACCAGGTTGAGCCAGATATTAGTAGAGATGTTATTGAATATTTCAGGGCTGATGGCTTTATCCGCAATATGAAACGGCAGCGTGATAACAACATAGATCAGAAAGATGAAGAGACCATATAATACACCATTCAGAATGCCCTTCTTTTTATCCTGCGATTTTTTGGTAAAGAACGTAACCGTAACCGGGATCATGGGAAATACACAGGGCGTGAGTAACGCGATCAATCCACCGGCAAGACCCAGGAGAAAAATGGTAAGAATACTTTTATTTTTTGTACCATCATCTCCGCAATTATTAACGGGTTTATTGATATCGATGGATGCTACTTTAATACGCGTCGAGGCTTCTATCCCACCTTCGAGTGCTACTGTAAATGGCTGGAGTGCCGGATAGAATTCATCGTTCTTTCCATAGATAAAATGCAGTTCGCCCTGCAATCGGGCCGGCACATCTCCTTTGATCGTAATGGTCGCTTTGAAAGAAACGTTTCCACGGTATACATTCACTTTTGTTCCCGGAAAGAGTGTGTCATCGATGGCTACAGGAGGAACGGATAAGATAAAATCGCTTCCGGGCGTTATGCTGGAATCGGCGAATTTCAAT
Source organism: uncultured Bacteroidota bacterium (assembly GCA_946479615.1). Next base: position 21,751 of record CAMLGR010000041.1, read on the forward strand.
TCCGTCGTTTTCGTATCGAGTAATACCTGGTCAGGTGCATATACTTTCCAGCCATTCGTAAGCGGGGCGGAAAAGCTAAGTTCATATTTCCCGTCAGCGATCTTTTTGCTTTCTGTTTTCCAGTCACGGACAGCACTGGAATCCTGTGCGGTTACCTGCATCACGGCAAAAAGAAAAAGAAAAAAACAACTGGTTGGTTTTATGAAACGCGGCATAGTAAGAGGGTATTAAAAAACGAACGGGTTCTTAACAATAAGAAACCCGTTCGCAAATTACTTCATCTGGTCATTTATTTGATAGGCACATTAAAACTGACTTTTTTAGGAGGCAGGCATTTTTCATCGTTACAGGTTTGGAATTCAACGGTACCGCTCAAACTTGTTTTGGCAGCTGTTTTCAGCTTTACGACCTGTACAAAATCTACTTTTTCAGAATATTGATGTGCAGATATATCCAGTTTGGCATCATGAAATTTTTCCAGTTTACCCACCTCTTTCACTTTGCCTTTTAGTTCGAGCAAAGGATTGCTGTTGGTAGTAAAGCCGGTTGGAATAGCGATGGCATCTTCCGGTTGTGTTTGGGAGAATACGTGCCATCCCGATTGAATCGTAGCTGTCATGTGCACTTCAAATTCTTTGTCCGATGTCTTTTTAGCGGAAAAGGCCCAGGAAACCGGGTTCTGTGCGTTGACAAGAACAGCAAAACAAATGAGGGAAAACAGGATAGCGATTCTTTTCATATACTTTATTTATAAACTATAAGAACAAAAAGTCTTTTCAAAAGACCAGTATAAGTTGTTAAATCCAGACTACAAATGTAGCGAGCCCGGGGATGCAAGTTTGTCAAAAAAATGACAAAATGCAATATGTTGGTTAAGACGACAGGATCAGCCTACGAGTTGTTCCGCCATCAATAATGTTTTCAGGATATATTGCCCGTCGGTATTACCCAAAGCCGGCGTACAGGCCCTTTCCGGGTGCGGCATCATACCAAAAACAGTACGTTCAGCATTGCAGATCCCGGCGATATTGCGGGTAGAGCCATTAGGGTTGGCCCTGTTATTGACAACACCTCTTTCATCGCAGTAATAATAGATCACCTGGCCGTTGGCTTCGAGCTGGTCCAGCGTCTTTTCGTCGGCATAATATCTCCCTTCGCCATGCGCAACAGGCACCTGGTGAATTTTGAAACGGTCGGCCGTGATATATACATTTTTACAAACGAATTGCTGGTGGCTGTTTCTCAGTAAAGCACCCGGTAATAAACGCGATTCGCATAAGATCTGAAACCCGTTACATACACCCAATACTTTACCGCCTGCCTGTGCAAATTCGATCACGCTTTGCATCATCGGGCTGAAACGGGCAATAGCGCCGCAACGCAGATAATCGCCATAGGAGAATCCGCCGGGCAGTATGATACAATCTTCTGTATTGAATTTACCCAGGTCCCTGTCCTTATGCCAGAGCATGGTAACATCCTGTTTGAGATCGTAATGCAGGGCGTCATACATGTCCCTGTCACAGTTAGATCCGGGAAAAACAACAACTCCAAACTTCATTTGCGGGAATTTGTGCGAAGATAAGAAATATGGAGGAAGAGAGGGAGGAAACAGAAAGAGGATTATCAATTATCAATTATGAATTGAGAACCCATTCATAATTTATAACTCATAATTGATAGAAAGGGTGCAGGTGCAGCGTATTTTTTTACTGTTTCTCTTTCTCTTACCAGCCTGGTCCGAAATACTGGTAGGAAATAATGAATCCAACGGTCAGCCAGAACAAAAGCTGTGGCAGGTAGCGCCAGCGTGAGTAGAGATAAGCACAGCCATGAAAAGCGGCCAACGGAAGCATCCCCATGATCCAGTTTTCAAACGTGTGGCTGGGATTGATAAAAGGAAGTAGTAAAGAGGTCAATAAAAATAACAGCAACAGGCTCCACGCTTTTCTTACATTGATCAGCATCCGGCGCAGGTTTTCCTGTACATAATAACCACCTGCCAGAAAAGGTACCATTATGAGGAAAACACTTCCTGCGAGCCAGGCCGATTGTTGCAAAGAAGGCAATCCTATCGTGATATGCGGAAGAAAGGCATCCCAGCTCCATTTTGCTTTTATAACAAGATAAATAGCATAGAAATAAGAAGGTGTGGTGATCCCTAAGATACAGATCAGCCATTCATTGATCCGTAAGGGCCGCATTACCGCAAGGGCCAGCAATACCCAAATGATAAATGTCAGCGAGGGCACAAAAAGAAAACCGGCAAAACCTAGTGCCAGTCCTATGTTAAATACGGCGCCCATTACATTCTGCTTGTTATAAATACCGAACAGGGCAGACAACACAAATAAAAGAATACTATTGACCAGTAATGGTGCGGAAAAATAATTCCATTCAGGTAATAATGACGTCAATAATATATAAGCCAGCCCGGGCAGATAGGTTGGCTTGTTCGTCATCCGTTGATTATTGATGAATGTCGTCAGTACGACTGCCTGCATAAACAGCAGCAGGAATGTCAGTAAAGGATAAAGAAAAGGAACGGACTGCGATGCGGGATCGAGAAAAGAAAGAATGGCTTCGAATAAAAGTCCGTCGGATGGATGTACGACCGGTTTATGAAGTTCCATAAACACGGGCAGCTTGATCAATACACCAAAGATGAAGAGTATTAATAAGTTGGCTGGGTTTTTCTGTTTGAATATTCCGATCAAGGATAATGGACTTTATACTGGTTAGACAGTTGGTTAGTTATATTCAATCTTCGCAAAGCAAATATAATTTCTATTCAGACATGGCATAATTATTTGACGTGCACTTACCTGTTTTCCGAATTTTGGCATAAAATCGTAGCCTTTATCGAGGTTTTTCAACGTAGGATTACGTTTCATTTTACCATCCGGCTCCAAACTGAAATCATTCAGCAACTGTACGCGCTTTTCCATCTGGTTGAATAAAAAGTGTAATTCACCACCGGTATTCATGACCTGGTAAGAGATCATATTATCAGTCTGGTCGTCGTACTGGTCCTTGTTGACGATCGCGCTCCACTCTTTTTTGCCCAATGGCGTATACGACATGATGGCGATATTTTCTGCCTGGTACCGCAGCGACTGGTTATCGTTCCAGCGGTTCCACCAGTAACTATTATAATAAGGAGAATAGTAATAATAATCGTAGGAACGGATCAGTGGTGAGCCATATAGGTAACTGTAGCGGTTCCATGAATTACTGCGCGAAGTGGTATAATACGCTTCGCTGGCGATGATATATCCGCCATCCCTGCGGTTGATGATATTGCGGATAAAATAATCATTAAAGGCACCGCGGGTATTGGCATTGCCTCTTGCCTCACGACGAAGTTCATCGCTGAATGTAGTGGTGTCTTCCAGGAATGCCTGTCCTGATTTTTTATCCCATACATAAAAATAATAGCCTTCCACATTGCCCCGGCGTTGTTTATAATAAAAAGAAGTCAGCAGGTATCGTTTATTATAATTATCCGGTTTGATGCGGATCTCGTCGAGGAAGATCTTATCGATGCCGATCTTTTTGATCATGAAAGAATCAGATAGCGCTCCTTTGATGACAAAGGAAACGTCGCCGATATTCTCATTATTCACCCGGTTGAATTTGGAAAAGATCAGGTCACCGTCATTGTCAAGCTGAAACTCGCCGAGATAATCATCGCGGTCGTCCATATCCATGGTCAGCCGGCTTTCTTTGAGCAGGTTCAGTTTATCATCGAGCAATACGGTGGTGATGCGATACAGTCGCTTATTCTTGCTGTTGATCTTAAAGATCATGATCTTGCTTTTATCCTCACTGGTGAGCACCGAATAAATCTTGCTATCGGCTCCAAAATTGACCTGCGTGGTATCAAGCTCCATCAATTCACCAATTTTATGGCCCGTTCCATCGATTTTTGCGCCTACGCAGTGAATGATATTGCGTTTCCGGTATTGATAGATCATATAGCAGAAATCGCTATACGGGAAGAAATCGACGTTGATCACATTATCATAATCGGGCAGGTAATCCTGGTCGGCTTTCCCGATCTGTTTCATGTCATTGTCCAGTATCGCTATCCAGTTTTTATTGCGGATATTCTTATAGATCAAAAAATTACCACTGATCTTACCGACAATCTCAAAATCAAGACGACGGGTATCATCCTTTTCAGGTTCAGAATAGATAATTTTCTGAGAACTGGCTGAAATTCCTGCTACCAGGGACAGGATCAATAAAAACCCCCGTACGCTCATATAATATTCTGATTTTTTGCTGTTTAAAGTTACAGGTTTGCCTGCCAAAAGGAACAACTTTTTATTTCAGGAGATACCAGGGCAGGCCAAATTACATCAACGGTTGTAAGGACAATAAAATTGCCGGAGAAGTTGTTTGTACCTAATCTTTTAACATTGATTGCAAGTAATAAAATTTTGCATATACCTTTGCAGCTATGCCCGTTACAGAATGTGTAATCTGTGCCAGGGTGTATTAATGTCAGAAAGTGAAAATACCGACTAATAAGGTCACCGCCGCGGGACTGATCATAGCGCTAGGAATTATTTACGGAGATATCGGAACATCCCCTCTCTATGTATTCAATGCCATTATCAATAACAGGCTTGTATCAGAAGAACTCATCATTGGTTCCCTGTCCTGCATCATCTGGACGCTTACTTTACAAACAACCATCAAATATGTGATCCTGATCCTGCGGGCCGACAACCGGGGGGAAGGTGGCACATTCGCTTTATATGCCCTGGTCAGGCGAAGAAAAAAATGGCTGGTGATACCGGCCATGATCGGCGGCGCCGCCCTGCTGGCCGATGGTATTATCACCCCTCCTATCTCTATCACATCCGCGATCGAAGGATTGGAAGAATTGCCCAAACTGCGGGGGTTGCCTACCGATACGGTAGTGATCATCGTACTGATCATTCTTTCCCTGTTTTTCTTTTTACAACAATTCGGTACTGCTTCTATCGGTAAGATATTCGGACCGGTGATGTTCTTATGGTTTACCATGCTGGCCATACTGGGTCTTATACACGTGTCTGACGATTTTGGCATTTTCAAAGCGCTGAGCCCGCATTATGCCATTGAATTTTTAAGGACCTATCCGAAAGGTTTCTGGTTATTGGGTGCCGTTTTCCTGTGTACCACCGGGGCCGAGGCGCTTTATAGTGATCTCGGGCACTGTGGTCGTGGTAATATCCGGGTGTCCTGGATGTATGTAAAATTCTGTTTGCTGCTGAACTATTTTGGACAAGGCGCTTACCTGTTATCGCACCGTTCGGGATTGACGATCGATGATCTTACCAAAAAAAGCCTGGGTATAAATGCTTTTTACGATCTGATGCCGGAATGGTTCATCATTCCCGGTGTGGCGATCGCGACAACGGCGGCGATCGTAGCCAGCCAGGCGATGATCTCGGGTGCATTTACATTGATCAGTGAGGCTATGCGGTTGAATCTCTGGCCCAAGGTGAAGATCCGTTATCCCTCTGAAGAAAAAGGCCAGCTTTTTATCCCGGCCGTCAACCTGATCTTATTTATGGGATGTATTGGTGTGGTATTGTATTTCCGCAGGGTGTCCAATATGGAAGCGGCTTATGGTTTGGCAATCATCGTGACCATGCTGATGACAACTATCTTATTTGCCAATTATCTTGTGCTTCACCGGGTACGTTCACTCTGGATCTATATTTTCCTGATCAGTTATTTTATTGTGGAAGGCGGATACTTTATCGCGTTGATGGATAAATTCGTTCATGGTGGTTATATCACGTTGCTGGTAGGTGGTATCATGCTGATGGTGATGTATGTCTGGTACCGGGCGCGAAAGATTAAGAACCGGTACGTGGAGTTTGTGCGGATGGAACATTATATTCCCAAGATCCAGGAGTTAAGTAATGACCGTGCTGTTCCCAAGTATGCTACGCATCTTGTTTACCTGACAAGCGCCAACAATCCAAAGGAAATAGAACATAAGATCATTTATTCCATTCTTAATAAAAAGCCCAAACGGGCGGATATCTATTGGTTTGTACACGTAGATACGATGGATGATCCTTATACCTGCGAATACAAAGTGGACCATATCATTCCCAATGATATTATCCGGATCGATTTCAAACTTGGTTTCCGGATGGAGCCACGGATCAACCTGATGTTCCGTAAAGTGGTGGAAGACCTGGTGACGAATAAAGAAGTAAATATCATCAGTCGTTATGAGAGCCTGGCGAGCAGCAATACCGTGGGTGATTTTCAATTCATGGTGATGGAAAAATATCTGAGCCAGGATAATGAACTTCCTTTTATCGAAAGAGTGGTCATGAAATTCCATTTCTGGCTGAAGGAACATAGTCTTTCCGAAGAAAGAGGTTTTGGTCTCGATGCCGCCAATGTAACGGTAGAAAAATTCCCGCTGATCGTAGCGCCTGTTACGAACCTGAAGCTGAAACGGGTGGAAGATTGATGGCTTAGGTATTAAGTGTTGGGTTTTAAGTGTTAGATGTTGAATGCATTTTTCAGTTATAGAATTTTAATTTCTGAACACATAAGAAATACACTACCTTAAACCGGTAACACACCTAACACCCAACACTTAAAACTTAACCACTAACCCCGCTCCTTGCCTCATTTCATCTGGTATATCATTGCTGGCATTTTGCTGCTGTCAGTTCTTGCTTATTTTTTCCAGGAAAAATTTATTTTCAAACCGGAGAAGCTGAAGCAGGATTTTCAATTCAAATATGATATCCCGTTCAAAGAATATTTTTTCGATGTGGAACCGGGTGTGCGTATCAATGGTCTTCATTTTTACCGGGAAAATCCTGCCGGGCTGATCCTGTATTTTCATGGCAACAGCAGAAGCATTAAAGGATGGGCCAGGTATGCCCGTGATTTTTACAGGTATAATTATGATGTGGTTTTGGTAGATTACCGGGGTTTTGGGAAAAGTACCGGCAAACGAAGTGAAAAAGATATGCTGAACGATATGCAGTTTGTCTATAACTGCCTGCTCGAAAAATACCAGGAGCATCATATCATCGTGTATGGCCGTAGTATCGGCAGTGGCTTTGCCAGTAAGATCGCCTCCGACAATAAACCGCGTTACCTGATCCTTGATGCGCCGTATTATAGTTTCCGCAAAGTAGTGGAGCGTTTCCTTCCTATTTTACCGGTACGCCTGGTATTGCGGTTTCATTTGCGTACGGATAAATGGATACGGTATGTAAATTGTCATACCTATATTATTCATGGTACGAAAGACCGGCTGATCCCTATCCGGCATAGCGAGAAATTACAAAAGATCAATCCTCATAAGATCACGCTGATCCGCATCCACGGGGGCGGACATAATAACCTGCCGAAATTTGACGAGTACCACAATTTTGTGAGGGATATTTTGAAATATTAAGTAAAATTTCAAAAGCAAAAAGTAAAAAACGCATAAAGCAGCATCTATTTCACAGAATCTGCTGCTTTAGACTTTTGAATTTTTACTTTTGATCCGTTCCTGTTAAGGTTTACCTAATTGATATATCTTTATTTAACAAACAATATCCGCGAACGTCATACCTGAAATGGAGGTATTTATGAAACTGAAACTTTACTCAATTCTTGCTATCCTTTCCTTTACACTTCTTTTCTCCTGCAAAACCGCTGAGAAATTATATCAAAAAGGACGATACGATGAAGCCGTTGAACTGGCCGCTAAAAAACTCGGCAAAAAGCCAAACGATGCTTCTTTACTTCAAACTTTGCAAAGCGCTTATCGTTTTGCCGTCGATGATCACGAAAGCCGGATCCGTAATTTCTCCAACAGCAATACGGACCTGAAATTTGAAAATATCTATGTTGAATACCTGGACCTGCAACGCCTTTACGATGCGATCCACCGTTCACCTTCGGTATATGATATCGTGCAGCCTACCGATTATTCTGCATATATCACTACTTACCAGGAAGAAGCCGCCAATGCGCGTTATGAAAGAGGCTTGACCCTGATGGACGATAACACTAAAACAGGCGCGCGGAATGCATACTATGAATTTCAGAAAGCACTGGCCCTGAAACCAGGCGATCTGACCATTCAGCAACGAATGAACGAAGCGTACGCTAATGCAGTGACCAATGTGGTGGTGCTTCCTTTGAGCCGTTATGGTTTCCAATATAGCTCCTATAATTATGACATGAACAATTTCAACTATAATATCCTGAACTACCTGAACAGCAGTAACAGCAGTCCTTTTGTGCGCTATTATACATCACAGGATGCGCAAAGCACTAATGTCAGGACAGATAATGTAGTGGAAATGAAATTCAGCGATGTGAACATTGGCCGTTACCGCGATCAGCGTACAACGCGCGAGGTTTCCAAACAGATCGTAGGTAAAGAAACCGTGTATTCAAAAGATTCGGTGATCAAAGAATATATCACTGTAAAAGCAAAGATCACCACTACTACGAGGACATTACAGGCAGACGGATTGTTACAGGCTACTGCCCGTGATTATAATAACAAATGGTTATGGAGCGATACCTATCGTGGTGATTATAACTGGTCAGCCAGTTTCGCCACCTACACCGGTGATGAAAGAGCGCTGAGCGATGAAGATAAAAGACTAATATCTGTGCGTGAACAATATCCTCCTTCGAACGACGAGATCATCCGGATCATCATGAACGAAATACAGAACAAGACGGAGTGCGGGATTAGCAGTTACTTTAATAGAATTAATTAGAAATAAGTCAAAATGGGTTCCGATAGCGGAGCCCCTTTTGACTTTTTACTTTTGAATTTTGACTTTTACAAGCCCTGCCATTACTTACTTCCTATCTTTGCTCCATGCAAAAAAAGACCACTCGGAAGATCTTCAAATGGTTCCGGATCATAGCGATCATCTATGTGGTTATTGGTCTTGGTTTATATTTTTTCCAGGAGAAACTTATTTTCCATCCACAGAAATTATCCCCCGGTCATGTCTTCACCTTCAATGGCCCTTTCAAGGAAGTGAACCTGGCCGTAACAAATGAAAAGACGATCAACATTGTACAATTCACTGTACCCGATTCGCTGCGCAAAGGCATCGTACTTTATTTTCATGGCAACCG
>CAMLGR010000042.1 GCA_946479615.1 uncultured Bacteroidota bacterium
TCCACCTTCCTTAATTATACCGTAGCTGTGACAATGAATAGTAAGAATAATGTCCAACGGTATATTATAAGAACTGCAAATCAAGCAACCCACATTTCCTTGTCTCATGGTAATCCCGTGCACTGCTATAAACATACTCCCAGGGGTTATAAACAATGCCGGCTTCAACAGGGTTATTATGTATATAATTCATTTTCTGAGCAATGAATGCCGAACTGTATAATTCGACAGGGTGATTATCCTGTCTCCAGAACTGGTTTTCCGTATTCCTGAGATTCTGTTGACCATGTTTTCTGAAAACAGGCAGCTTCCAGTCTTTACGGCTTTCTTTGGGGTTCGGGACTGATGGTTAGACAAAGTCTAACCATCACGTTCACTACTGTTGTATATTTATGATGAAAGGGAAGATTACGGGCAACGGGGGCACTCGGGAATCATGATAAGCAGTATGGTTTCTTTCACATATCCTGACCCGGAATGCTTTTGTAGCAGAAAAGACACAAGCCCGCAAGCGGGCCACGAAGAACACAAGAAGGGTATTAAAGCCGGGATTTCATTGTGGGCGGCGCACCCGCCTAATGTCCATTGTGCTCCCGGGCTAATTCAGGAATTGTTCCACCGGGAATCGCAGAGATAAAGAGGACCGCAGAGAATTTAAAGAATTTCATAGCACTGGAATTGACTATATCGATTATATATGTTTGCATTTTTTGATTTTTTATATTACTCAGCTTACCAGGTATATAGAAAGTTCAATACTGATGGACTGGAATTTGCAGCAACCCTCGCTGTTTCAGCAGTGCAGAGTTTTAATATTTATTCTATAATTATCATTTATAGTACAGTAACGAAAAAGGAATTTTTTTCTAAACTACTTGCTCTTAGTATATTCGGAATATTGGTGACTATTAATTATATACGGTATATTCAAATCAACAAATTTAGCATTGAATCTATTAAAATTAGATGGGAGGCAAAAACAATCAATTATCAGAGAAATAGCCAGCTAGGGCAGCAGCTTTATTTAATTTTCAGCATCTTGATACTCCTTAGCCTGGTATTATACTTTGGAATTAAAAAAATGTAATAATCAATTCTACCCTGTTTTTTGCAGTCTTCCAAAACGATCATGCCTACAATACCCGAAAGAGGTTCAATTGTTAAATCAATTGCTCCTTGAATATGAAGGAGACAGAAAATAGATTGGTCTCCTATTGTCTCGTGACTATCGTGCTTCCTGGTTGTCATTAATCTTCCTAAATAATCGTATCGTTTACTACTATTGTATATTTATGATCGGAAGGAAGACTATGAGCAACATCGCTCCTGTATTTCGTTAGAATAAAGTATATAAATCATTTTGATCAATAATCTGAAATAAAGCTGACTAGAAAAATTATGAATACTCATATTGTCTACAGAAAGAAATTGTTTTTTGAAGCAATTATTTACGTATTAGTTTGCTTATGCCTTGGATTAGTTGCTACGTATTTATTAAAATCAAGGGTCGTCAGCATAATACTTTTGATTCTAATGATATTCCCAATCTTTTTTTTACGGGTGTTATTGAAATTGTATACAAAAAAAGCAATAATTGAATTCTATCTGGACCGGTTCATTATAAAAATATTTAATAGAAGCAAAAGTGACTTCGAACGCGAAATCAATTTGAGAGATATTATATCTTATAGTATTCAATTTCCGGCAGAGAATATTAGTGATATTAAGTTTAAGTTTAAAAATGGAATGTCTCAATATTATAGCTTTACTTCAAAAAAGGATGATAAGGATATAGAAAGTGAAGAGCTTATTAACTCATTCCATTTGCTAATAAGAAATTATAATCAACAGATCCTAGGACACAATGAGATCATTTTTTTACCTTCTTTTTATGCATCTAAAAAAGGGTTAGCTATAATAATTTTATTGTCAATATTCTTGATTCTTGCTATAATACTGGTTTCTTTATTAAAAGGGGTATCTTCTTTACCCTTTACATTTATCTTCACCATTTTAATAATCCTTCAATTAGTAATAAAAAGAAATAAAGAATTGAATTATTATAGAAAACATTAGTGAGCGCGTGATATGTTAGACTTATGCCTAATCATCAGACTGTATTCCTTATCTTTTCTGTATCTCTGCTCTATCTTTTCTTCGAATTTTCCCTTATGTTTTGTCTATGTTTTCTATATCGGTTGTAGCTGCTGTATATAAGCAGTATTTAAACAGATTTTGAGTGTTCTGTATCCAGCCTCTTTTTCGGACTTCCTCATTTTATCAAATAGAGCTTACGCATGAAAAAAGCTATTTCACGAATGACTTCTTCGCTCCCCGCGTAATATTGTTGCAAAACCGGGGCTGCCGCTGCTATATTGCACTTGTTGACCGGTTATGCAGGGCACACCTGGAACCATGAGAAACGGCTAGATTCCTTCACTCATGCCCGGGAGCATAAAGGACACAAGCCCGCAAGCGGGCCACGAAGAACACATAAAGCCGGGATTTCATTGTGGGCGGCGTAGCCGCCTGGTGTCCATCGTGCTCCTGGGCTAGTTCAGGAATTGTTTCACTGAGGATCACAGGGATAAAGAGGACCGCTGAGAATAGGTGCAGTTGCCTTTAAGCCAGGCCAACCTCGCACCTCGGTAGGGTTTTGTTCGGAGATAAAGCGCTCGGAACGCTTTATCTCCGAACGAAACCCTACCCAATCCCGACCGAATCCTGAAGCAGGGGCGCAACAGCGGTTATCTTCACATAAATAACTGTGATTTTTCACATTTTTGACAGGCGAGGATAACATAACTTTCATGGAATATCGGCATGCGGCAAAACAAGGTAATAGAATTCCGGCTGCCCGGTTTTCCATGTTCCACCCAATAACCTGGTTCAAACATGAAAAATCAGGCAGCAATTTTACTATAACTTTGGAAAAGCCATTGTATAACGACCTTCTTGTTTTACAGGCAGCCCCTAACCATTTTATACCTGAGATGAAATACCTGCTGTTCTGCTTACTGTGTGCTTGCGCCCTGCTGGTAGGCTCCTGCAAAAAGGAAACAAATAAAGACGGACTTCTTTTCGAAAAGATGGATAATACCGGCATCGACTTCAACAATGAAGTAAGCGATAGCCGCACCGAGAACAGCTTCCTGTTCCGGAATTTTTATAATGGCGGCGGCGTTGCCCTGGGAGATGTCAATAATGATGGCTATCCCGACCTGTTCCTGACATCCAATATGGGCGCGAATAAACTCTACCTGAATAAAGGAAATTTTCAATTCGAAGATATCTCTCAGAAAGCCGGCATCTTACCCGATGATAAATGGAACACCGGCGTTGTATTCACCGATATCAATGCAGATGGCTGGCTCGATATCTATGTTTGTACCTCCGGTCATATGGGAACAGGCACCCGTAAGAATAAACTGTATATCAATAATCACAACCTCACCTTCACCGAATCGGCTGCGCAGTACGGGTTGGATATATCTGCCTACAGCACCCAGGTTTCATTCTTCGACTATGATATGGATGGTGATCTTGATTGCTTTATGATCAATAATTGCCCCATCCCCATCAACCGGCTCAATTATGCCAACAGGAGAAATATGGCCGACAGCTCCTGGCCGGTCAATGACCTGCTCAAAGGCGGCGGGGATCATTTATACAGGAACGATGAAGGACATTTTTCAGAAGTTACCCTGGAAGCAGGCATACATGGTGGTCTTATCAGTTTTGGTCTTGGTGTTTCTGTTGGGGATATCAACAATGATGGTTACCCCGATGTATATGTTTCCAACGATTCCTACGAAAGGGATTATCTCTATATCAATCAAAAGAACGGAACATTTAAAGATGAACTGGAAGATTGGATGCAGCATACCAGTTTCTCCTCGATGGGCGCCGATATAGGTGATATCAATAACGATGGCTATTCCGATATCTTCACCACCGATATGCTGGCCATGAACGACTACCGGTTAAAAACAACCGGCTCCTTCGATAACATCAGCCTGTTCAACAGCAAACTCAAATCGGGATTCTATTACCAGTATACCAAGAATTGCCTGCAGCTCAACAACAGGAACGGAAAGTTTATCGATATGGCCCGCTATAGCGGCATGGCAGCCACCGACTGGAGCTGGGGCGCACTCCTGTTCGATATGGACAATGATGGCTGGAACGATGTACTGGTTTGCAATGGCGTTAACCGCGATGTGACCAATCTCGATTTCATGGATTTCTTTGCCAATGATGTAGTCAAGAAAATGGTGATGACGGGTAAGAATGATGAGATCGATAAACTATTGAAAGAAATTCCGCAAACCGCCTTACCGGATAAAGCCTACCGGAATAATAAAGATCTTTCCTTTACCGATATTGGTGATAAATGGGGGCTGGGCGAACCCGGTTTCTCCAATGGCGCTGCCTATGCCGATCTCGACAATGATGGGGATCTTGATCTCGTCATCAACAATGAAAATCAACAGGCATCTGTCTATAAAAACAATTCACGCCAGCTCAATAAAAATAATTATCTCTCGGTCGTATTGAAAGAGCCCGGTAAAAATCCGTTTGCGATCGGCAGTAAAGTGCAGGTGTTTACCGGCGATGAAATACTCACACGCGAACAGGTGCCCAGCCGTGGATTTCAATCCTGCGTGGATTATAAACTGGTTTTCGGATTGGGTCAGCATACAACCATCGATTCCATGATCATTACCTGGCCCGACAGAACGATATCGCATATCAGTTCGCCGGCAATCAACCAGGTGCATATGATCAGCAAAACAGGACAGGAACCGGTAAAAAAAGATGAGCATACTAATCAACGAGCTGCTTATTTCACCAAAATCGAATCTTCCTTTGATAAACACAATGAAGATGACTATATAGATTTTTATACGGAACGCGGTGTACCGCGACTGCTTTCGCGTGAAGGCCCTGGTACCGCCTGCGCCGATATCAATGGCGATGGATTAGCTGATATCTATATCGGAGGCACACCAGGTTATCCCGGGCAGTTATACATTCAATCGGCGAATGGTTCATTTAGTAAGAAAGAGGACAAAGCATTACTTGCCTTTCCAAATGTTGAAGATGCCGCCGCCTTATTTTTCGATTGCGATCATGATAATGATATGGACCTGCTGGTGTGCCCGGGTGGTAATAATCATCCGGCCAAAAATCCTGAACTGCAATTGCGTTTATTTAAGAATGACGGGAAAGGAAATTTCATATACGATGCGGAAGCATTTCCCGGAACAGGCATGGATATTTCCGTAGCTATCCCCAATGATTTTAATAAAGATGGATTTACCGACCTCTTTATCGGTGGCAGGAATTATCCCGGCGAATATGGCAAAGACCCGCAGAGCTTTTTATTTGTCAATGATGGCAATGGACACTTTACAGATATAGCTGCCTCAAAAAATCCTGTTATCGCGAATATCGGTATGGTCACCGGTGCTGTATGGGCCGACATGACGGGTGATGGTGACAAGGAACTGGTCATTGCCGGTGAATGGATGGCCCCGAGAATATTTTCATTTCAAAAAGATCATTTTGAAGAGATCAAAACAAATATCAGCCACCTGTTTGGCTGGTGGCAGACCATAGCCGCCGCCGATATCAATGGCGATGGCAGGGAAGACCTGGTACTCGGAAATATCGGTGAAAACTTTTACCTGCGGCCCGATTCGGCTAACCCGGTAAAACTTTGGCTGAATGATTATGACAACAACAGCAGCATCAATAAAATCATAAGTTATACGGTGAATGGAAAAGACATGCCCGTATTCCTGAAACGCGATCTCGAAGAACAATTACCCATTATTAAAAGAAGCAACCTGAAACATGAACAGTATGCAAAGAAATCTGTACAGGAACTTTTTCCCAAAGAGTTAATGGATGCGTCTGTGGTGAAAGAATTTACTTATCCCTCTTCCTGTATCGCTATCAATAATGGCAATGGAAACTTCACGATACAAAAATTGCCTGTCATGTGCCAGTTGTCCTGCATCAATGCTATCAGGGTATTGGATGTAAACAAAGATGGCCGGCCCGACCTGGTCACCGGTGGAAATCAATTTGGCTTTTTACCACAGTTCGAAAAGCTGGATGGATCTTTTGGCGATATATTGCTGAACGACGGGAAAGGAAAATTGACCCGTGTAGATCCGCCGGAAACAGGGCTCATGTTACACGGTGAATTGCGGGGGATCGATCAGTTCAGCGACAGGAATAAAAACAACTATTTCCTTTTCCTTCAAAATAATGACTACCCGGTCCTCTACCGGTTGAATAAATGAAAAATACATCTCCTCGGTTCTCTTTCTCTCTGTGGAACGATCCTTCCATACAGGCGACCTTGCTTATCCGAAAAATATTCCACGGAGGACCACAGAGAGAAAGAGAACCGAGGAGGAAGGTCTTCATGCCTGCGCAAATTGGAAAAGGTTGATTATCAAAATACTACCCAACCAGTGAGGAGGTGTCACCTGGTAAGATACTTTTTGCCGGCAATACAGAAATACTTATTTTGTGTATGCCTGACGCTTATTGTGAAAAAAATTGCAGCCATATTCTTTCTGTCTATACTTTCCTTTAACTGGTTAGGTTATCGTATTGTATTCGATTGGCTCGAAACAAAACACAGCCGGCAACTCGAAGCGAGGATCGATTTCGATAATTACAACGAAGAAGATCTTATTTCCATCAAAACTGCTATCTCACTTCCTTACTATAATAACTCAACTACATTTGAGCGCGTGAATGGAGAGATCGAGATCAATGGTGTGCAGTATAAATATGTGAAGAGAAGATTCTTCAGTGATTCGGTAGAGGTGCTTTGCATTCCAAACATTACCGCCACACAGATCCAGGCAGCGAAAGATAATTTTTACCGCCAGGCCAACGACCTGCAAACAAATGAGCAGGGGAAAAAAGCGCCGGGCACTACACCTGCATTTAAAAACTTGCTTAGCGAATATTGCGAACAACTGACTGATTGGGACCTTGTTCTTTTCCAGTCCACGCAATTATATAACCCGTACTCTTCGGTTATTATACAGTCCTTCAAAGCAGATACTCCTGCTCAGCCACCGGATAGGGCTTGATCCTCTTTTCAGCAATTACATTTTTTGATCGGCTTTTTTTACCGGCACCAGCATTGACAGGCGGCCATTGGCCGGCATCCTGCTTTGTGCCATAATATATATTTACCAATGAAACGTTGCGCCTTCTTTTGTATCCTCTTAGTAGTATTCGCATCCTGTAATAAGAAGAAGAATGATTATAAGGAAATATTACACGATCCGATGCTGTATTGTACTACTGTGCATGAATTGAACCAGGTGGTGATGGGAAATAACTTTTCTCCCATTATTGCCTCGCGGAATTATTTGTACGCCAGTGTTGCAGGATATGAAGCAATGGCCGCCGGAAATCCTGATAAATATTATTCCCTGGCCGGTCAATTGAATGGTTTGAAAACCGTTCCGAAACCTGATGCATCCAAACCCATCGACTATGAACTGGCTTCGCTCCTTTCTTTTTGCAAACTGGGTGAAGCGGTGACATTCCCTGCCGGCAGTATGTCTTATTATGTAGACAGCCTGAAAAAACTGGCAACGGACCATGGCATGCCAACTGATGAGTTAAAAAATACCATTGCTTATTCGGATAGTCTTTCTGCAGCGATCATGGCATGGAGTAAGGGTGATATGTATGCACAAACACGGAGTTATCCAAAATACAATGTAAGAAGCGAAATAGAGGGTCGCTGGGTGCCAACGCCCCCGGCTTACTCGGAAGCGATGGAACCAAACTGGCGCGTCATCCGCCCGGCCGCAATGGATAGCGCTAACCAGTTTGTTCCCCCGCCGCCGCCGCCATTCGCGATCAGGGATAAAAAAAGCAAATACTATTACGAAGTAATGCTGATCAAAAATGCCGGCGATTCACTGACCGATGAACAAAAACATATTGCTAATTTCTGGGATGACAACCCCTTCAAATTAAATGTATCGGGTCACGTAATGTTTGGTACAAAAAAGTTTTCACCCCCCGGTCACTGGATGAGCATCGTTGGTATTGCCGCACAAAAAGCCAAGTCCGATTTTATTACGACCACTTTTGCCTATGCGATTACGGCTATTGCACAATTCGATGCATTCATTCAATGCTGGGATGAAAAATTCAGGTCCAACTATGCACGTCCTGAAACGATCATCAACCGCTATATCGATCCTGAATGGAGACCCTTGTTACAAACCCCGCCTTTCCCGGAATATACCTGCGGACATTCAACAGCATCAGCAGCGAATGCAGAAGTGCTGACCAGTGTATTCGGCGACAATTTTGCCTACAAAGATTCCTCTGAATTGGAATTTGGTATCAAAAGCCGTTCGTTTACCTCTTTCCGCAATGCAGCCGTGGAAAATAACTGGGCGCGTTTTTATGGCGGTATCCATTTTCATAATTCCTGCGTGACTGCCAGGGAGTACGGTACAAAAGTTGGCGATTATATAGCTCAGAAGCTGAAGTTTAAAAAATAGCTTATCAAAAAACAAACCTCAAATCAATTGTAATGAAACAGTTCTACATATTATTGTTGGCGATAGCTGCCCTGTCTGTGCAAAAGACGATTGCACAGGGTTGTGTGGCTATCAAAGGCACAGCAGGTGTCTGCAGCCGCCCGGCCGATGCAAAAGGCTGGGAACTCAATCTCAATAACCGGTATTTCAGATCCTATAAACATTTCGTAGGAACAGAAGAACAAAAACAAAGGGAAAAAGAAGGCAGTAACGTGATCAATCATTCCTATGAACTCGATATCACTGCCACACGCACGATCAATTCAAGATGGTCGGTGGCGGTTACATTGCCGATCATGTCATTTGCCCGCTCTTCTTTATATGAGCATGATGGACAGACACGTCACAGTACGCATTCATTCGGAATTGGTGATGCCCGTTTTTCTGCGTATCGCTGGATGTTTGATCCTGCCACTTCTCATAAAGGAAACATACAGCTCGGCGCCGGTATCAAATTGCCAACGGGTGCGTATGATTACCAGGATTATTTTTATAAAAAAGCCGATTCCAGTGTGCTGGGCCCGGTTGATCAATCCATTCAACCCGGTGATGGTGGCACCGGTATCACCTTTGAAGTAAATGCTTTTTACAACTTCGTTCCTGAATTTGGCGTATATGGAAGTTTCTTCTATTTATCCAATCCCCGCGAAGTGAACGGGACCTCTACTTCCCGTGGTGGTGCTGTATCTGCAACGAATAAAAAATACAATACGGATGTAATGAGCGTACCCGACCTGTTCATGACAAGGGCTGGTGTAAGCTATATGATCAATAAATTTTCTTTAGCGGCTGGTGTACGGGTGGAAGGACTTCCTTCGAAAGATATCATTGGGGGCAGCCGTGGTTTCAGAAGACCTGGTTATATCATTTCAGGTGAACCCTCTGTTACATTCATTGCGAAGAAAACCAGTTTCAACCTGGCGGTTCCTTTTGCATTAAAAAGAAACCGTACACAAAGTGATTCTGACAAGCGCCGTTCGGCTGATACCGGTACGCATATACAGGGCGACGCTGCTTTTGCCGATTACCTTATCAGTGCGGGTATGACGATCCGCCTGTAAGTTGAATAAACGATGACGATTGAACTCCAAAACAAACTCTTGAACAATGAAAAATTTTAAAACCCTGGTGGCAGCCGCCGCGATAGGTGTCTGTGTGGTGGCAGTACCTGTTGCAGCATCGGCACAGACCGATATCGATGCCATCATGATGGAAAAAAATGCTCTTTGTGTCGGCCCGATGTACAGTTACAGTAGCTGGAAAAACTATTGGGAAGGCACATTGAAACGGGACAACCTGAACCTGGGCCGGGTATCCACACAGATGTACAGCTTCATGGGCGCTTACGGACTGACCCGTAAGATCAATCTTTTGTTCGGTGCGCCGTATGTAACGACCAAAGCCTCTGCCGGCACCATGCATGGCATGAAAGGCATCCAGGATCTCAGCTTATTTATCAAATGGAAAGGATTGGAAAAAAGAATGGGCGATGGCCGCTTATCTGTTATTGGTATCGGCGGTTTGTCATTCCCGTTGACAAATTATGTTCCTGATTACCTGCCGCTATCGCTTGGCCTGCATAGTACTACTTTGTCTGCAAGGGCCATGATTGATTATGTACAACGGAATTTATTTGTGACAGGCTCTGCTACTTATGTATACAGAAGAAATATAGAGATCGATCGCAGTTCCTATTATACCACTGAAACACACCTGACCAATGAAGTGGAAATGCCGGATGGCGCCAATTTCAATTTCAGGGCAGGCTATCGCAGCGAGCGATGGATTGCAGAAGCGGTGGTCAATAACTGGACAACCTTAGGCGGTTTTGATATTACCCGGAACAATATGCCGTTTCCCAGCAACAGGATGAATGCAACAACGGCAGGAGTGAATATCAAATATGTACTGCCTTCTATCCCGCAACTTTCCATCGTTGCCGGTGGCAGTACTACACTCGCCGGCAGGAATATGGGACAGGCGAATACGGTGTATGGTTCCTTCTTCTATGTATTTGACCTGGGTAAGAAAGATCATTCATCTGGTAAATCTTCAAAAACGAATTGATATGAAAAAGCTGTTTTCTTTATCTATACTTTTCCTGGCAGCCGTTGCAGTGATTGTTATTGCGTGTAATAAAGACGTCGAGGGCAGAACAGATAACTCACCTGCTCTTCATCCTGCCAATATCGATATCAATGCCGGTACCTGGAAACCGGTATTGCTGACATCCGCGACTGAATTCCCGGTGGCTGCTCCTGCCGCTACCACTACACCTGATTATATCGCGCAGGTGAATGAAATAAAAACATGGCAGGCCGATCTCACCACTGAAGAAAAGAGTATTGTAAAATACTGGAGCGCCGGTGCGGTACTTCGCTGGAATGAGATCATGCGTGACCTGGTGGCAAAGCATAACCTGCCTCCTTACCAGAATGCGGATGGCACTTATCCTGCTCCCAATGCGAATAATCCATTGGCCTACCCGCAGTTTCCTTTTGCCAATCCTCCTTATGCGAGCAGGGCCTATGCCTATGTAAGCGCTGCACAGTATGATGCTCTTGTAGCGGCCTGGTATTATAAGAAATTATATAACCGCGCTGCACCTTATACAGTAGACGCAACGGTAAATGCATTGATCCCTAAATCCGACCTGCCATCTTACCCCTCGGAAGATGCAGTAGTAGAAGGTGTATCTGTTGAACTGCTGAAACTATTATTCCCGGGCGACCAGGACTATATTCAGCAAAAAGCGGAAGAGCATAAACGCGCCCGCATCATTGCAGGAGCCAATGTGCGCAGCGATATAGAAGCCGGTGAAGCATTGGGCAAGGCAGTGGCACAGAAATTTGTTACCCGTGCACGTGGCGACAGGGCCGGTACGGCCGGTGGCAACCAGGCTATCTGGACACAATTTGAAACAGACTGTATTGCGCGCGGCGAAACTCCGTGGTATAGCCTGGAACTACCCAAGCGACCGCCGATGCTGCCTTTATACGGAAAAGTAAAAGCATTCTTATTCGATTCATTAACGGCTATATCACTTCGTCCGCCACCACCACCGCCGGTGAATAGCCCTAAAATGAGAGACGAAACAAAAGAGATCTATGAGTATGTAAACAATCCTACAAGAGAGAGAACGCGTATCGTTCATTTCTGGGCCGATGGTGTAGGAACCTATACACCTGCCGGTCACTGGGACGCTATTGCAGCAGAAGACTTTATTCCGAAGAACTTCAGCGAAGTAAGATGGGCCAGGAATTTTGCCCTGATCAATATGGCGCTGATGGATGCAGGTATCGTATGCTGGGATACAAAGTTCTTTTACTTTAATCCAAGACCCACACAACTCGATGCAAAAATTAAAACATTAACAGGGATACCGAATTTCCCTGCCTATATCTCTGGCCACTCCACATTCAGTGCCGCTGCGGCTACGATCATGGGACATATCATTCCTGAACGTGCTGCTGCGTATACAGCGATGGCAAACGAAGCATCCATGTCGAGAATGTATGGAGGTATTCATTACCGGAGCGATTGCCAGGTGGGACTGGACGTAGGAAAGAATATTGGCAACTATGCCGTTCAGAGAGCTATAACAGACGGAGCTGAATAATTTTTTTAGTAACATAAGCATACGGCGTTGTAATTCTTTACGATGCCCTTTTTTTCAAATCCGCCCTGCACACTATCCGCTACCACGGGGTATAAAAAAGAATTTGTGAATACAGGGTCACGAACCATAGCGTTCATGGTCTTTTGTTCATGTCTTATTATTCTATATCATCTTTTTACATTTAACTGAAATGGACTTCAAGTATATAACAAAAGGAATACTGGTTACTGCATTGCTCGGCGTTACTACCAATGTTATTGCGCAACGTGTAAAACAGGAACATATCAATGATTCATTACCGGTGAGAACGCTTGACAATCTTATCGTGGATGCCAAACTTAAAAAAGCCAACAGCGCCTATATGGCCGATGTGGTGGGTGCCAGCATCTATGCCGGTAAAAGAACCAATACCGTGCAGGTATGGCCCGGCGCTATGGGATTACCGCTTAATTTAGGACGCACTGTGCTGGCAAAGATCCCGGGCCTCACAATGTGGGAAATGGATGGCGCCGGTACACAATTGAATATCGGTTCCCGCGGCACAGACCCGCATCGTTCTATTGAAATGAATATGCGACAGAATGGGTACAATACCAATTCCGATATGTTTGGTTATCCTGAAAATCACTACTCTGTTCCCCTGCAGGCAGTCGAAGAAATTCAACTGGTGCGGGGCTCATCTTCTTTACAATTCGGACCCCAGTTTGGCGGCATGATGAATTACCGGATCAAGACAGGCGATAGCACCAGGCCTTTCTCGATTGAAAGCGAGCAAACAGCAGGAGGAAGCAACTTCTTTAATTCATTCAATGCGGTAGGTGGTACCAAAGGCAGGTTCGAATACTATGCTTTTTACGATTACCGTCATGGCGATGGCTGGAGGGATAATGCCAATTTCAATTATCATTCCTTTTATATTCATACCGGTTACCACATAAGCCGGAAAATTTATATGGCCGCAGAATTTTCCCGTATGGATTATGTACAACAGATCGCAGGCGGGTTAACAGATGCACAGTTCCGTGCAGATGCAAGGCAATCTGTCCGTGCCAGGAACTTCTTCCAACCTGTCATCAATATCCCGGCACTCACATTCGATTATAATATCTCCGCTACCACCCGGCTGGAACTAAAAGCCAATGGTATCATCGGTGAACGGAATAGTGTGCAATTCATCAATGCAGCCAATATTAAAGATACGATCAATACGGCATTGGGAACGTATAACCCAAGACAGGTAGACAGGGATTATTACAATGGATTTACAGCGGAAGCAAGATTGCTGCATTTATACCGGATTGGTAAAGTAAACAGCATTATCTCCGGTGGTCTGCGTTATTATACGGAACGCACCAAACGCAAACAAAAAGGGGTGGGAAGTACCGGAAGTGATTTTGATCTGGGACTGGCAAATGCATACGGAATAGATCTGCGGCTTAATTCCAATAACTATGCTGTTTTTGCGGAAAATATCTTCCAGGTGACACCCCGGCTTTCGATCACACCCGGTTTCCGGTATGAAGTGATCAGGACGGATCTCACCGGTGTTATTAATAATGCTACTGCTCCTGTTGCGTACAAAGGCAACAGGAATTTTCCTTTGTTTGGTACAGGTATTCAGTATGAGTTGAACTCTTTCTCTCAACTCTATGGAAATATATCACAGGCATATCGTCCTTACCTCTATGCCAATGTAACCCCGGCAGACAGGCTGGATAAGATCGATCCTTCCCTAAAGGACAGTAAAGGATATAATATCGACCTGGGTTACCGTGGTCATCTTTCCGATATATTGCAATTCGATATCAATGCCTTTTACCTGTACTATGGCAACAAGATCGGTTTGATCGCGCAAACGCCATCGGGTGGTGGTAATGCTTACCTGTACACGACCAATATCGGCAACTCTGTAGCGAAAGGGGTGGAAGTATTTGCAGAACTGTCTTTATTAAAATTGGGTGGCAACAGTAATCCGGGCAGCGATTGGAAACTATTCAATTCATTGGCCTACGATAATGCAAAATATACCAGTGCTGCCCTGAACAATGGCGGCTCTCTGAAACAGATCGATGGTAATTATGTAGAGAATGCACCGGTATGGACAGAGAAAGCCGGTATGGATTTCAGGTATAAAACATTTTCTACCGGCATCCAGTTTTCTTATACCAGCAAAAGTTATAATGATGCCTTGAATACTGTTTCCAGTGCTAATGGTGTTACCGGTATGATACCGGCTTATCAGGTATGGGATTGGAACTTCAAATGGCAACTGAGCAGGCAATATTTTGTATCTGCTGCTGTGAACAATGTAACGGATGAGAAATATTTCAATCGCCGGATCACTTTCTACCCGGGGCCGGGCATATTACCGGCTGACGGGCGGACCTTTTATATTTCGTTTGGATTTAAAATGTAAAAACATCCCGGGCAATGGGTAATCATTGATCCCTGCCCGGATTAATAACCGTTTGCAAAATAACATACTGATGAACACTATCCTGGTACGAATCACAACCATTTCCCTGGCGGTATTTTTATTGATTTCCTGTAACAATAAAAATTCGAAGAACCAGGAAATGCTCAGCCTGCTGGCCAAAGTTGCCAAAAGCGAGTTCAAATCAGCCAATGTGTTTTGCCCGGAGGCCAAACTGACTTATTTTGATTCTTCGGTTACTGCTTCCCATAATCCCGAAGACCGGTCTCTTGCACAATATTATATGGGGAATGCTTATCTCGAACTGGGAAACGAAAAGAAATCGATCGAAACATTTGAAGCGCTTTTAAAAAGAAATACTGAAACAAACATCAATGACCTGGAAGAACGGGTAGTCATAATGAAAGCGCTGGCGATGGCTCACTTACGGGAAGGGGAAAGAACCAATTGTATTTATAATCACAGCAATGAATCCTGTATTCTCCCGATCTCCAGCCGCGGTGTGCATATCGATAAAACAAGTTCTGAAAAAGCGATTGAATTATACAAGACATTGATGAAATGCAATCCCGACGACCTGGAATCAAGATGGCTGCTCAATATAGCCTATATGACTACAGGCACTTACCCGCAGGCAGTTCCCCCGGAATGGTTGATAAAAGGATTGGATACAGACACGTCTTCTCTTGTAAAGCCTTTCGTGGATGTAGCCGTAAGCATCGGGCTGAACATGAAAAATATGGCAGGAGGAAGTGTCATCGATGATTTTAATAATGATGGTAATCTTGATTTGGTAACAAGCAGTTGGGATCTGGGCGAAGGAATGCATTACTGCAGGAACAATGGTAATGGTACGTTTACGGAAGCGTCCAGGTCTTCCCAGTTAACAGAATTTACAGGCGGGCTTAACATACAGCAAACCGATTATAACAATGATGGGTTTAAAGACATTTTTGTTTTGCGTGGCGCCTGGAAAGGGACCTATGGGCAGGAGCCAAACTCTTTATTGAAAAATAACGGCGATGGCACTTTTACCGATGTGACCATGGAAAGCGGTCTTCTTTCATTTCATCCTACACAGGCAGCTACCTGGGCCGACTTTAACAACGATGGATGGCTGGATGTTTTTATCGGCAATGAAACGTCTATGGAGAAAGAAATTCATACCTCTGAATTATACATGAACAATAAGAACGGAACTTTTACAGAAGTAGCTGCCAAAGCAGGTTGTAATATCGTTGCTTTTGTAAAAGGGGTGACATCGGGCGATTATGATAACGATGGTCTTCCTGATATTTTTGTATCCACCTTAAATGGAAGGAAAATATTACTGAAAAATCAAGGCGTTGTAAATGGTGTTGTTCAATTTAAAGATGTGGCACAGGAGGCTGGTATCGCTGCTAATACGGCGCGTACCTTTCCTACCTGGTTCTGGGATTATGATAATGATGGCTGGCTGGATATTCTTGTTTGCGGGTATGAATTCAAGCGGTCGCTGGCATGGTATGCGGCTGCCGAAGCATTAAATATCGGTACGGGTAATTCGGGGAAAGTATTTCTTTATAGAAATAAACACGATGGTACGTTCGAAGATGTGACCGTAGAAGCAGGGTTGAATAAGATCGCTTTCGCCATGGGCTCCAATTTCGGTGATATCGATAACGATGGTTATCTCGATATGTACCTCGGTACCGGCAACCCGCAATACCAATCGCTGGTCCCCAATAAAATGTTTAAGAATGTAGACGGAAAACGATTTGTCGATGTAACGGCAAGTGCCAGGGTTGGCAGTCTTCAGAAAGGACATGGTGTTTCTTTTGCTGATATGGATAATGATGGCGACGAGGATATTTATATTGAAATGGGCGGTGCTTATACAGGAGATGCTTATCAAAACTCCCTGTATGTAAATCCGGGTCAGAATACGAATCACTGGATCAATGTTTCTCTTGAAGGAACTGTTTGTAACAGGGCCGCTATCGGTGCAAGAATAAAAGTCACCTTCCAGGAAAATGGAGTAACAAGATCTGTATACAGGGATGTAAACTCCGGCGGCAGTTTTGGTTCCAATCCTTTACTACAGCATATTGGTATAGGTAAGGCAACAACGATACAGAGCATTGAAATCAAATGGCCCGGTAATGCAGTGCCACAGGTATTCAAAAACATTGCCCCTGACTGGAACATATCGATCAGGGAAGGAAATAACACTTACGCTAAAAAGCAATTACCCAAAGTCGACCTGATGGCTCATTTATCGAATGCGATCGGGTGCTCACCGGAATAGATCGTCAGGTATATAACCTGTAAAAATAAGTCACATGAAAAAGATCTTCTGGCTTGGTCTGATTGGCCTTCTTTTATTTGAAGCTGCCAATGTTTATTTTATTATGCCGATGCCCGGCAGTCAGCAGATGAACAGCATTGACCTGGCTTATTTCTTATATCGCTGGCGATGGTTATTCCGTGCCTTGTTCGGCATACTGATATTGGCCGGGCTATTCAGGGCGCATTGGAAAAGAAAAGGAAAATGGGCCGTTGGTATCTTTTTGATTATAGTGGCGGCAGCTATATACATGATCAACTTCCAAATGGCCGCCGATCATATGTTTTACCAGCCGGAGAGCGTATCATTGGTAACTGCACAGGAGAACAAGGTAGATTCAGGAAGACTTGTACTTGGAGTGGTATATAACGGGCAGGCCAAAGCATACCCGGTACAATTCTTAGGGTATCATCACCAGGTGCAGGACACGATAGGCGGCAAACCGGTGATCGTTACGTATTGTACGGTATGCAGAACGGGAAGAGTGTTTGAACCGGTAGTAAATGGTAAACCTGAAAAATTCAGGTTGGTAGGTATGGATCATTTCAATGCCATGTTTGAAGATGCTGCTACAAAAAGCTGGTGGAGACAGGTAACGGGGGAAGCGATTGCCGGGAAACTGAAAGGGCAGACACTGCCTGAAATTTTCAGTACGCAAACAACTTTGGTGGAATGGTTGCAATTACATCCCGGTACGCTGATCATGCAGGCAGATCCTGCGTTTATTGATTCCTACAGCAAGACCACAAAATATGAAAGCGGGTTAAGCAGGGATGCGCTTACCGGCACTGATAGCCTGTCATGGAAAAGGAAATCATGGGTGATCGGGGTGAAGGCTGGTACGGGCAGGAAAGCATACGACTGGAATAAATTAATGGAGGAACATATCATCCAGGATAAAATTGCAGGCACACCGGTGGCGATAGTATTAGCGGCTGACAACAAAAGTTTCTTTGCATTTGAAAGACCGGTGGATGCGGCGCAGTTTTCTTTATATAACGACACTATACGGTACAACGATCATCTTTTCCGGGTTGATGGAAAAGGTATTGATACAACCTACTCATTAAAGCCATTGCCGGCTTACCAGGAATTCTGGCACAGTTGGGAGACATTCAACCCGGGTACGCTGCGATAACAAATTACCATACACAGGCATCAGGGAACAGGGAATTTCAACTGATGAAACATATCATTTCGTTACCGGGGATTTCTTATTCAACATACTAATCGGGTTATCCAATAGATACTATGTAAGGAGAAACACATAAAAACCGGGAAAACCAATCTGGAACCGATTACACAGTAAAGTATACGGGTAGAAAATCTATATTGCAGATGTGTTGGATTATATACGAGTTACGAGGGTAGAAACTTCTTGTCTTTATGCTGCGCTAACCCAGGACCTGGAGACAGGTATGAGCAGTCATTAAAAAGCACACTTTTTATTGCGTATGCATCCGGTTGACCGGCCAGTACCGGGGAAGCGATCGGTAAACCTTTTCATAAGAATGGATCATCAAAAAATATTCAGCCAGCATCCTTTATTCGAGGATGTTCAACTTGAAAAAATATTTCCTGACGGAAAAACATTTGTGGATTGCATTCCGATCGATTCGCCGGAATTGATCAATCAGAAATATCTTTCTGTAAAAGGGCAGCCGGGTTTCAGCCTGCGGGCATTTGTCATGGAAAACTTTCAACTACCTGTTATTTATAATACACCTTATACGACAAATACCAGGCAATCTATTGAGCAGCATATTGAAGAATTGTGGGATGTGCTCACGCGCAAGCCTGGTGATGAAAAAGGATCGCTGATCCCATTGCCGTATCCTTATATCGTTCCGGGTGGAAGATTTGGTGAGATCTATTATTGGGACAGTTATTTTATCATGCTGGGATTAAAGGCATCGGGTAAGGAAATGATGCTGGAAAGTATGATCAACAATCTTTCTTATCTCATTGATACGATCGGTTATATTCCCAATGCAAACCGTAATTATTATTGCGGCCGTTCGCAACCGCCATTCTATTCGTTAATGATAAAACTATTGATGGATATAAAAGGAAGGGAAATTCTTCCGCAATACCTGCCCTGCCTGGAAAAAGAATACCGGTACTGGATGAAGGATGCAGATCGATTGGATGATAATACTACCTCCTTGCGGCGCGTGGTAAAAATGCCTGGTGGCGAAATACTCAATCGTTATTGGGATGAAAATGATACCCCGAGGCCGGAGGCTTACTGCTGGGATACCGGGCTTGCAAAAGCTGCAGGTATTGAACCTTCGGTTACTTACCGGCATTTAAGGGCGGCCGCGGAATCGGGATGGGACTTCAGCAGTCGTTGGTGTAGATCCAATTCATTGTCTGGTATTCATACTACTGATATTATACCGGTCGATCTGAACTGTTTGCTCTGGTATCTTGAAACATTGATCAGCAAAGCGTATGAATTAAACAGGGAGAAAGAAAAGGCGCGGCAGTATAAATCATTAAAGGAGCAGCGGGAAAAAGCGATTCAATTATATTGCTGGAGTACGGACAGGCAGTTTTATTTTGATTATTCGATCAGCGAACGGAAGCATACGAATCATTTTACAATAGCGGCAGCTTTTCCTTTATTCTTTGGTATTGCGCAGAATACACAGGCAAGAAGTGTGGCGGTAACATTGCGGGAGCGGTTTTTGTATCCCGGGGGGATGGCGACTACATTGCGTACGACCGGTCAGCAATGGGATGCGCCGAATGGCTGGGCGCCTTTGCAATGGATCACGATCATTGGGTTGGAGAATTATGGATATCATGAGCTGGCGAGATCTGTTGCGCACCGGTGGATCAAATTGAATATGGATGTATTCAACCGAACAGGTAAGCTGATGGAAAAATATAATGTAGTGGATACTTTACTGGAGGCGGGTGGTGGTGAATACCCCGGTCAGGATGGTTTCGGCTGGACCAACGGGGTACTGGCGGCCCTGATTAAAAAATATGGCACCCCTATGTGAAACCTATGTGTCCTATGTGCCTATGTGGTGAACCTACGCCATGCTGAGAATGAACTATAACTGACCTGCGTAATTTTTACCACATAGGCACATAGGACACATAGTTGTGTTTATACATCTTGCTGGTGATCGATAATAAATTGTATGATCTCTTCCACCGGTGTATCGATCCGGGAAAAAGCATCGGCAATATCATCGCGGCTCACATTGGCTGCAAAGCTTTTTTCCTTCAATCTTTTCTTTACTCCTTTTACTTCCATACCGGCATATCCTTCGGGTCGCATAAGACTGTAAGCATGGATCAGGCCACTGAGCTCATCAAATACATAGATCATCTTGTCCATGGAACTGACAGGCTCTACACCAAAATATTTCGGTCCGTGGGAAGCGATGCAATGAATAATATCGGGATCGACCTGGCGGCGCTCCAGTTCTTCAATGATAATGCGGCAATGATCGTCGGGATATTTTTCCCAATCGGCATCATGCAATAAACCGGCGAGCTCCCATTTCAGCGCCGTCCTTTCATCCGCCTTTTCTTTTTCAATGGCCCATGCTTTCATGACGGCCGCTACCTGCTTCATGTGAACGCGCAATTTTTCATTGGGCACCCATTCATTTAATAGTTGGTTTGCTTCTTCCAGGGTCAATACATTACCGGTATTAGCGGGATCGCCAAAGCTGGAACGGCCAAGTTGATGAATACTCACGGTTGAAAATTTTGAGTTGTAAAGAAGCGGGAATTAATTGAATTGACAAAGGATTATGGTCAAAGGTGAATAGTGAATGGTCAATGAATGAAAACTGCCGCTGCACCGCCGCGCCCGCCGCGTGAAACCAGGTTCATGAAGTAGATATCATCCTATGAAAAAAGCAAGATAAAATTATTATTGTAAATCAACATCTTACAAAGGTGCGATTCAAAAATAGCCTTCTCATTTTTTGGAAATCAACCCTGATCATCCCTATCTTTGCACCCCTTTTGAGGGAGCAGGTTGAGGGATAGCTTGGCCTGTTTATTATATCACTGCTGCAGACAAGGGTTTAATGCCCCGTTGAAAACAGCTAAAAGTTTAAAAATGAGCAAATTACATTTCACTACCAAACATGCGAACGAGGCTACCGTACAACGTACCTGGTATGTTGTTGATGGTACTAATCAAACCGTTGGGCGTATGTGTGCTAAGATTGCAGCGGTATTACGCGGCAAGAACAAAGCATACTACACTCCTCACGTTGACACCGGCGATTATATCGTGGTGATCAATTGCGAAAAAGTTCTTTTAACGGGTAAAAAGATCGATCAGAAAATCTATGACACCTACAGTGGTTATCCCGGCGGACGTAAAGAAGAAACTGCTTCCAACCTGCAAAAACGCCGCCCTGAAGTGGTGATCGAAAGAGCAGTAAAGGGCATGCTTCCTAAAAACCGTCTTGGCCGCAAGATGTACAAGAAATTATTCGTGTACGCCGGCGCCGAGCATCCGCATGCTGCGCAACAACCTAAAGAATTAAAATTCTAAATTATTAATGCTAAAGGTTTAATGCCGATAGCTCAAAGCTCAAATAATGGAAAAGCAAAAAAATGGTGTTGGTCGTCGTAAAGAAGCTGTGACACGCGTATTCCTTTCCAAAGGAGAGGGCAAGATCACCGTTAACGACAAAGACTACAAAGTATATTTCCCCCTGGTATACCTGCAAAACCAGGTAGAGCGTCCGCTGAAAACAGTGGATGTAGCAA
Source organism: uncultured Bacteroidota bacterium (assembly GCA_946479615.1). The sequence goes on from CAMLGR010000042.1 coordinate 21,732, forward strand.
CCAAATTTGATGTACAGATCAATGCAGCCGGTGGTGGTGTTAAAGGCCAGGCTGAAGCAGCGATGCTCGGTATCGCCCGTGTATTGCTTGAGATCAACCCGGAGTTTCGTCCTGCACTGAAAGCAGCCGGCTTACTGAAACGTGACCCGCGTTCTGTTGAACGTAAGAAATTCGGTCATAAGAAAGCCCGTCGCAGCTACCAGTTCAGCAAACGTTAACCTGGTTGGTATTATGCTGCCCATAGCAGTATCATAGAATTTAAATTATAAATGCTAAAGGCTGATGCCGATAGCTAAAAGCTCAAATAAATGGAAAATAACACTTCATTACAACAGCAACTTCTCGATGCAGGTGTGCATTTCGGTCACCTGAAAAAGAAGTGGAACCCCAAGATGTTACCTTACATCTTTGCTGAGAAGAAAGGTATTCACATCATCGACCTGAATAAAACAGTGGAATGCCTGCAGGAAACTGCCGCTGCAATGAAACAAATCGCGCGCAGCGGAAAAAAGATCCTGTTTGTTGGTACAAAGAAGCAGGCGAAAGATATCGTTAACGAATGCGCGAAAAGAGTAAACATGCCATTTGTTACCGAGCGTTGGCTGGGTGGTATGCTCACCAATTTCAATACTGTTCGCAAGAGCGTAAAGAAAATGCAGAGCATTGAAAAAATGCTGGGCGATGGTTCTTTCGACAGCATTACCAAAAAAGAAAGATTGACATTAAGCCGTGACCGTGATAAAATGGAGAAAGTATTAGGCGGTATCGCTCAACTGGGCCGTGTACCTGCTGCTTTGTTCATCGTGGATATCGGTCATGAGCATATTGCACTGGCAGAAGCAAAAAAACTGAACATTACCACCTTCGGTGTTGTTGATACTAACTGCGACCCGAATAAAGTGGATTTCGCTATTCCTGCCAACGATGATGCTACCAAATCGATCGCGATCATCGCTAATTACCTGACCGCTGCTATTGCAGAAGGTCTTGCTGAAAGACAAGCTGCGAAAGATGATGATGTGGAAGATGCAGGTAATGATGATAATGAAAAGAAAGCGGCCCGTCTCGAAGCTGAAGCAAATGCAGAAGGCGGACGTGGACGTAGCGGACGTGGACGTGGCGGTAACAGCAGCGGCGGAAACGCTGGTGGTGGTGCAGGCGGCGGTGGTCAAAGACGCCGTACAACCGGTGGCGGCGGACAACGTGGTGGCGGCGGTGGAAGAAGATAATTATAACAAGGGTTGATTTAATAGTAAGGTAACCCGGGTTATAATGCAAAAAGGACCATCATCTGCCAATTTGCATATTTTCAAATTTTCAAATTAATCGTATGAGTACAGTAACTATAAGCGCACAGGACATCAATAAGCTCCGCCAGGCAACTGGTGCAGGTATGATGGACTGCCGCAAAGCATTGACAGAAACAAATGGTGATTTTGAAGCAGCGATCGACTGGTTGCGCAAGCAAGGCCAGAAGGTAGCCGCTAAAAGAAGTGACCGTGAAGCAAAAGAAGGTGTCGTAATCGCTCAAACAACCCCTGATAATAAAACAGGTATCGTTATTTGTGTAAGTTGCGAAACTGATTTCGTGAGTAAGAATGCCGATTTCGTAGCATTTGGACAAAGCATTGCTGATGCAGCTATTGCCAACAATGTAAAGAGCCTGGAAGAGTTGAATAACGTGAGCGTGAAAGGTGCAAAAGTATCTGACCTGGTAAACGATAAATTAGCTTCTATCGGTGAAAAGATCGGAATCACCAAGTTCGAAAGGATCGACGCTCCTTTTGTAGCTTCTTATATTCACGGCGCTTACCGTATCGGTGTATTGGTAGGACTGGATAAAGAAGCGGCTACTGTTGGTAAGGACCTTGCCATGCAGATTGCAGCGTTAAACCCGGTAGCGGTAGATGCAGCCAGCGTACCTGCTGATGTGATCGCCCGTGAAAAGGATATCATTGTTGAACTGATGAAACAGGATCCGAAAATGGCTGGTAAAACCGATGACATGCTGGCTAAGATCGCTGAAGGTAAAATGGGCGCTTTCTTTAAAGAGCAGACATTGACCGCACAGGCTTTTGTAAAAGACAATGGTAAAAGCGTAGCCGATTACCTGAAAGAATCAGGCAATGTGAAGATCATTTCTTTTAAAAGGGTAGCTTTAGGATAATCAATAATTGATTTTATATACCAGGCGTCCCCTTCAAGGGACGCCTTTTTATTTATATAGCATGGAAAATTTCGACGACTATTTCAACGCCAATAAGGATCTCTGGAACCAGCGTACGGTTATTCATAAAGATTCTTCTTTTTATGATGTGGCGGGCTTCAGGGCAGGTAAAGAAGTGCTCACACCGATCGAATTAGCAGAAGTCGGAGATGTAACCGGTAAAAAAATGTTGCACCTGCAATGTCATTTCGGACTTGATAGTTTGAACTGGGCGAGGTTGGGTGCTGATGTTACTGGTATCGATCTTTCCGATGAAGCGATCAAAGAAGCAAAAAAGCTGAATGAAGAACTGCAACTCAATGCGAAATTTATCTGCGCCAATGTCTACGACCTGTATCCTTCCGGTAAGGAATCATTGCCTGGTGGATTAGAGCCAAAAAGTTTTGATATCATTTTCACTTCCTTTGGCGTGATCGGGTGGTTGCCTGATCTTGATAAATGGGCAGCCATCATTGCACATTATTTAAAACCGGGTGGTATTTTTTATCTAGCGGAATTTCATCCTGTGATCTGGATGTTCGATGATGATTTCACCCATATCAAATATGCGTACAACAATACGGGATTAATAGTGACGGAAAGCCAGGGTACCTATACCGATAAAAATGCACCGATCAAAGCCAGAGAATATAACTGGAACCATAGTATCAGTGAGGTATTGAATGCGCTGATCAGTCATGGGCTGGCGCCGGAATTTTTCAATGAACACATGTATTCGCCTTATCCCTGCTTCCATCCTGTTACCGAAACATCCCCGGGTCAATGGCAGATCAAGGGAATGGAAGGGAAGCTGCCGATGGTCTATAGTTTGAGAACAGTCTTCAGTGGGTAGTGAGAACTGCGCACTGCACATTGCCCACTTCCTAACTGCACCGATTCCCTTATCTTCGCAGCGCAAAATGTAAAGTGATGCTGCCCAAGTACAAACGTATTCTCCTTAAACTTTCCGGTGAATCCCTGATGGGGAACAAGAGTTTTGGCCTCGATTCAGATGTGATCGGCCAGTATGCGCGTGATATTAAAAGCATTACCGATCTGGGTGTGCAGGTAGCCATCGTCATTGGTGGTGGAAATATCTACCGCGGAATGAACGAAGCCGAGACTGGCATCGAAAGAGCTCATGGTGATTATATGGGAATGCTGGCGACCGTGATCAATGGGATGGCTTTACAGGCCGGGCTGGAAAGAGTAGGTGTGTATACCAGGTTGCAGAGCGCCATTAAAATGGAGCAGATCGCGGAACCTTACATTCGCCGCCGCGCCATCCGCCACGTTGAAAAAGGCCGTGTGGTCATCTTCGGGGCAGGCACAGGTAATCCTTATTTTACTACCGATACAGCTGGCTCACTCCGTGCAATAGAGATCAGTGCTGATGTGATATTAAAGGGAACGCGCGTGGATGGTATCTATACAGCCGACCCTGAAAAGGACCCTACGGCTACCAAGTTCAGTGTGATCACCTTCCAGGAATGCCTGACCAAAAACCTGCGGGTAATGGATATGACCGCCTTCACTCTCTGCATGGAGAATAACCTGCCTATCATTGTCTTCGATATGAATAAAGAAGGAAACCTGCGCCGGGTAGTGACCGGGGAAAAGGTAGGAACGCTGGTAAGAGGGTGATTTGGAAATATGATGATGTAAAAATGTAATGATTATTACATTTTCGGGTTGTCTGTATTTCCCCGTTAAAGGTTCATTTACTTCATTTCCACATCTCCGGATTGCCTCATTATTCCATTGATTATAGGACTTTTACGATTTTGAGATAAAGCTATAATTTTACGGAAATAGCTATTATCTTGTGTGCTCCCTCTCTTGTGAAAAACAATTAATCCATTTCCGGTTAATTTTTTTTAGTTTCAGTTACCTATAATTATAAAGCTAGAGCATGTTTATGGCCGCCAGCCTTTTGTTGTCCATACCTGAAGTCATTCTATTGTTGTTCGGGGCGATAATACTAGGCATCACCATCCACTTTTTTATTACCAGTCGCCGCAGTCTCAATGCCTCCGCAAGGGATATGCAAAAGCCTTCTTTTGCCAAAGACGAATGGAAGCTGCGTTACCTCAATGATATGGAGTTACGCGATAAGGAAGTAGCCAAATTAAAGGAAGAGATCAATGGATTAAAAGATAAATTGAATGATGCAGAAGAAAATGTAAATATCTATTCGATCGAGGCGGAAGAAATGCGGATCAAAAGTAACCAGCTCGAAGCAAAACTGAAACAGCAACAACAGCAACAGCAAGCTCCGCAGGTAGTCTATAAAGAAGTAGCAGCTCCCGTTTCGCATTCCTATACCGATAGCGCCGATTATATTGAACAGCTCAAACTGGCGCAAAGCAGCCTGGTAGAGCAGAACCAGAAGATCAATCAACTGCTTGGCAATATCGACATGATCAAAGAGCAGGAAGAAAAGCAACGCGAGATCCTTCGCGATAATGCCGAACTGTCCGAGCAGCTCAATCATATGCGGGCCGAGATGTCCGAAAAAGAAAAAGAGATCACCAACATCAAACAAAAAGAACATCTTACCAAGGAAATGACTTCCATGCTGGATAGCGCTTACAGCGAATTCAATGTGCTGCAAAGCAAAATTCAGAAGCTGGAAACGCAATTGACCTCTTCACGTATGCTCAACCTCGAATACGAGGATCTCAAGGAAGAACACGCGAAAATGGTCCGCGAATTTGATGAACATAAAGAAAAAGTAGCGGGATTGGGAACGGAGAACCAGCAATTGCATGTGCAACTGATGGAAATGGGAGATAAACTGACAGAAGCGAATTTCCAGCGGCAGCAACTACAGAAACGTGTTGCTTATCTCGAAGAGCTCAATAACGATCTGCAGGTAGTATCGGATGCCAATAAAAAACTCGAGAGCCAGCTGCGCCGTATCGGCGAACTCGAAAGCATGCTCAATGTAGTGGCAGAAGAAAGAGATCAGCTGATGAATAAGAAATAATAAATGAGAAATAAGGAATGAGGAAGTGGTTGCACACTTTCTCATTCCTTATTTTTTGTTCCTTATTTCTTATTTCCTTCACCCTAACTTTGCGATCTAAACCCTCCTTCATGTCTCACGATATCGCAGGTATCAGGAAAAATTATTCCCAGAAAAGTTTATCGGAAAAAGATGCTGATCCGGATGCTATCCGCCAGTTTGATAAATGGTGGCAGGAAGCCGTGGCTTCTGCTATCGATGAAGTAAATGCCATGACACTGGCGACAGCTTCGGCTGATGGACTGCCTTCTGCCAGGATCGTGCTATTGAAAGGCTTTTCTGAAAAAGGATTCGAGTTCTATACCAACTATAATAGTTATAAGGGAAAGCAACTCGAAGAGAATCCCAAAGCCTGTCTTGTTTTTTTCTGGAAAGAACTGGAACGCCAGGTGCGTATTACCGGGTTGATTCAAAAGCTGACAGAGAAGGAAAGTGATACTTATTTTCATTCACGCCCGGCCGGTAGTCAGCTCGGAGCGGTAGCTTCTCCGCAAAGTTCTATTATTGAAAGCCGGGAATGGCTTGAAAAAAGATATGCCGATCTTGAAAAACAGGTGGGAGGAAAAGAAATTCAACGACCTGCACACTGGGGCGGGTACATTGTGCAACCGGTATTGATAGAATTCTGGCAGGGAAGACCTTCGCGCCTGCATGATCGCCTGGAATATTCGTTGCAGGAAAACGGTGGGTGGAGGATTGAGAGGTTGGCTCCGTGAAAATGTGAAATAAGAAATAATAAATAAGGAATGAGAAAGTGAGAGCATACTCACTTTCTCATTCCTTATTTATTATTTTTCATTTCTTATTACAGCTTACGCTTTCTTCTTAGCTGTTTTCTTTACCACTTTCTTAGCTGGTCTTGCTTTGCCAAAAGAACCTTTGAAACGTTTGCCTTTTGCTGTTTTTTTATCTCCTCTGCCCATAATAATGTGAGTTTATAAGGTGAAAATACGAAGATTAACTAAAAAGCTCCTATACAGTTACGCACCGGAGCTTTTCAGGTTTTAATAGACATCCGGTAACGATCCAATTACATTTTTGCGGAAAGCTCTTTACCTGCCTTGAAGCGGGCAACCTTTCTTGCTTTGATCTTGATCACTTCACCAGTCTGGGGGTTGCGGCCATTACGGGCAGCTCTTTTAGAAACGGAGAAAGTACCAAAGCCAACAAGTGTAACTTTACCGCCGCCTTTCAATGTCTTTGTTACAGCTTCAACAAAAGAATCCAGCGTTGCATTTGCCTGTGTCTTAGTAATGCCGGCATCATCGGCGATCTTAGCGATTAATTCAGCTTTGTTCATAATCTTATTTTTAATGTTTTGCTAACAGGGGGCAAATTTATATGCTTTTTAATAGCTACAAAAAATATTTCTTCGTTATTCATTTTTCGAAATCGGCCCGAAACCGCGCCCGGTAAGGATTTTGCAGGATTTACTGTGTTTGTGAAAATACACGATCCTAAAATAAATGCAATGAAACCCTTGCTGGTACAGTGTTTCATTGAACAGGGCTGAAATTCAGGCGGGACAAGGGTTTGATGCCTGTAGAACTGAAGTTGAAATGACAAAGGTCATCAATATTGTTTTTGCACACTCAATTCACAACCTTCATCATGGTGCTGAAAGAAATAAATTTATTTCCCCACTTATCGATCATTTTTTTTCTCAATGATTCCGAAAAACCGGTGATATAGTTATTATAATGTGACAGGTCAGCAGCATGATACTGCACCGCATAGGTAATTCCTTCCTCATCGTCTGCTTCAGCGAGATGTAGAATAACAGCTTTCGTGAAACAGCCGGTTGCTATTATTGCAGGGATATATTCTTCTTTCAACCATTGCAACCATGACAATGCCACACTATGTTCGATCTTGGTTGTTACGTTGTAGATGATCATTTTTCGATAACAATTATGAGTTAAGAATTATGAATTGAGAAGTATGAATTAAGTGTACATACAGGCACTCATTCATAATTCTTAACTCATAATTAACCTAAGGCTTGATTTCCAGGTACACAGGACAATGATCGCTTTGTTTTACATCGGGATAAATTTCTGCATCTTTCAGGTTCTTCTTCAATGCATCGGTTACATTGATATAATCGA
>CAMLGR010000043.1 GCA_946479615.1 uncultured Bacteroidota bacterium
CCAACTGGAAGATCCCCAGGTGAAATTGAAAAGATCTGCTGTATTGGCACCACTTCCTTCGTTGTATATCTCATCAGTACTGACCAATGATTTCGACAGGTATGATTTAATATCTGCATTGTATAATCCTGCATACCAGGTACCACTACCCGGGTCAGGATTGCCCCAATACGAAGTAAACGGTATATATAATGATATAAGCGCGGCATTCGCATCTCCTTCCGACTGATAAAAATTCTGAGGAGTAAGATCAGAATACGCTTTGGTTTCCAACTGCTTTTCACAGCCTGTGAAAACGGATAAACAGGTTGCTGTAAGGACGAACAACAGCATTTTGTTTATTGTAATCTTTTTCATGATTTAAAAGTTAAATGATTTAAATAATTAAAAACCTACGCTAAGCCCCACAGTTGTAGAAAGTGCCTGGGGATACGGATTTCCTTCATTACCCACGGCAATTTCAGGATCATATCCCTTGTAATTCGTCAGCAATCCCAGGTTCTGCACATCCACAAACAATCTTGCTGTACGAATAACTTTTTTAGGAGTAAATGTATATCCCAGTGTAATATTCCTGACACGCAGGTAATTCACATCCTGCCTGTAAAAATCATTGTTACCACTCGCATTCGAGCCACTATATGGGTTGTTTGCGATGCCGGGATAGATACCATTGGTGTTATCAGATGACCATACATTTTTGATATCCTTCAATGTATTTTGTCCGGCAGGTATACCGATACGATCAGCTGCATAGAAACCGGAAAGGTTATTGGCCTGGCTTTGTTTCAATCGTCCGTATACAAAAATGTCGAGGTCGAAATTCATGAAGTTGAAACGGTTGCCAAGTCCAAAGATCCATTTTGGCGTGGCATATCCCAATACAACGATATCGCTGTTGTTTAAGATATTGTCTTTATTCTGATCTACATACCTGATATTACCCAATGCGCCGTTAGGCATGGCAGATGGCCTGTCCGCAGCAGACTTAATGATACCATCTGTCTGCCATCCATAAATTATATCCACACGGTCAGTCGCTTTTTCCCATGGACGTAATACATAGTAAGGATTTCTTTCGAGCCATCTTGTTTTATAACTGGAAATATTAAAGGATGTTTCCCAACGCAGTTTGCCTGTTAAATTCTGGGAGTTAACAGTAAATTCTACACCTTGCGTACGTTGAGATCCGAGGTTGGTCTGCAACCTGAGTACCGCATTGTTATAAGGCAAAGGAGCGAAGTCGATAATATCAAGCCTGTCTCTTCTGAAAAGATCGATCGCACCGGTAATCCTTCCTTTCAATAGACCATAATCTATACCAATATTAGCGGAGCGCACTGTCTCCCATGATAAGTTCGGTGCTTCCAGTTGTCCAAGACTTACACCGGGATAATACGTTGTACCAATCAGGAATGATCCTACATCGGCGCCACCTGCTTTGTAAAGAGCCAGTGCATTTAAGTTTGCATCACTACCTACACTTCCATAACCTGCACGGAGTTTAAGATCGGAAATGACTTTGGAATCAGCCAGGAACGGCTCATTACTTACACGCCATGCGGCTGAAACACCCGGGAAGAAGGCCCATTTTTTATTAGGAGCAAAATTGCTGGAACCATCCGCACGGCCGTTGAAAGTGAAAATGTATTTTGAATTGAATGAATAATTAATTCTCAAAAATTGTGAGAAACGATTGATATCTATCGAGTGGTTAGACTGGATAAGCGTTTTATCCCTGTCATCAGCAAGGCCGATATTATTATAGCCTAGTGCATCTGTGAAATAGCCCGCTCCCTGTGCAGCAAAGCTTTCACTGAAGTTTTTATAATAACCTCCACCCGCTACTACATTTATATCATGCTCACCGAATGATTTAGTATACGTAGCATATCCTTCCACATTGTAATTGTGGTTTGTTTGTGAAGACAACTGGGCCATACCACGCGGGAAAAGATAGTTTTGCGCTTTGGCAGGCAGGAAGAATTTACGTTCAGCCTTTGTTTTATCGATACCACCCACCAGGTTGAACTTCAGGTTATTTAGAATCTTAAATTCAAGATTGGGTGCTACAAAGGTCCGGGTCGTACGAAGTTTATCATCAATGATCAAAAATGCGGCCGGATTGGTGATCTGTGTATTCAATGTCTTTGTAAACTTACCTGCATTATCATAGATACTTAAATAAGGAGCAAATGCATAAGCAGTCTGCAGGGAATTGAATTTTTCAGAATTGCCGCCATTACCGGTTGATTGGTTGTTACTATTGATCTGGCTCATCTGCATCTGCACCGAAAGTTTGATCCGGTTGCTTATCTTTTGATCCAGGTTAACTCTTCCTGCATAACGGGCAAAATCTGAATTCTCAACAATAGCCGTATTATTATAATAGTTGAAAGAAGTAAATACTCTTGTATTATCATTTCCTCCCGATACGGTAACATTATGTTCGTGTACATTCCCGTTTCTCATCAGCAGGTCAAGCCAGTCAGTACCTTCGCCGGCTGCATCGATTTGTGCCTGGGTAAAAAGAGGAGTAAATGTTCCGGGTGTAGCATTGCCGTAAGGCGCTGCATTAGCCTGGTAAAGGAACCGGTCCCTGGCCAGGCGTACCTGCTGCTGCATAAATTCTTTTGCATTTAACAGGTCGAAATATTTTTTTGGAGTTTGCACCGTATAGCTACCCCTGTATTCGGTAGATACTTTGCCATCTGCTTTCCCTTTTTTGGTAGTGATTAATATTACCCCGTTCGCTGCTGCAGATCCATAAATAGCCGTCGCACTCGCATCTTTCAGCACCGTTACCGATTCGATATCCGAAGGATTCATATTACTTAACGGATCCCTGTCGATACCACCGTTAAATCCTGTTTCTACCGCAGAACCGAAAGAGATGATAGCCGGTTCCGCCTGGCGTGTATTGAAAATGGGCACTCCGTCTATTATATATAAAGGAGACCCATTGGCGCCGCGGATATTCACATTCAACCGGCCACCAGGCTGGGCCGAACGCAGATCCAGGTTCAAACCTGCTGCACGTCCCTGTAATAAATTATTGATTGAGGTATTAGCGGCTTTCGGAAGATTATCCGTTTTGATAGACGCTACCGAACCGGTGATATCCTTTACCCGCTGGGTACCATATCCTACCACCACTACTTCATCGATGCTGGTGACAGCCGTGCTCATCGATATATTCATCGAGGTGGCAGAACCCACTTTTTCCTGGTGTTCTTCAAATCCTACCGAACTAAATAAAAGAACGTCGTTGGAGGAAGCAAGGATACTGAAATCCCCGTTTTCGTTGGTCGTGGTAGCAGCCTTTTTACTTTTGAGAGTAACTGTTACTCCGGGAAGCGGATGGTTATTAGCATCGAGTACCCTCCCGGTAATGGTTTTTTGCTGGGCCATCATACTTATGCTCATCGTCAAAGCAAGCGTTAGCATGGCCAGTTGGCGCAATCGTTTTTTCAGTTTCATTTTTTAGCAGTTTTAGAGTTTTGTCCGTAAGCAGTATGGCGACTTACTTGTACCAAATCTAAATTTGTTGTTTCTCAATGACTTATCCCTGCGTTCATATTTTTGGTTCAATCAGACTAATTTAAAAATTCCCCGTTTTCACCGGGCCTGTTTCATTTATCTTTACCCGCAGTGAAGATTTATACGATGCAGGATATATATAATAATGTGTTGTATTTACATCTTCATCATCTGAATTCTAACTTGCCGGCATGCGATTGATTGTAAAATATTTCACCGTCCTCTTTTTCCTGTCCGCCTCTCTGCCTTCTTTTTGCCAGGCACCCAAGTTGTCTTTCAAACACATTAGTATTGAACAAGGCTTATCCAACAGCACCATCGAAACGATCTTCCAGGATAAAAAAGGGTTTATCTGGTTTGGCACCCGCGACGGACTGAACCGGTATGATGGTTACCAGATGACGGTGTATCGCTACGATTCGAAGGACAGCAACAGCATCAGCGATAATTTTATCAGGTATATATATGAGGACCACGACCAGCACCTTTGGGTCGGAACGATCAACGGGTTGAACCGGTTTGATGCGGCCAGCAACAGGTTCACCCGGTTCAAACACAACCCGGCCAATCCCGGCAGTCTCAGCAATAACCTTGTTACCTGTATTTATGAAGATGCCAAACGGAATATATGGATCAGCACATTTGGCGGCGGTGTGAACCTGTTTCGCCCTCGGGATAATTCCTTCACCCATTTTCGTCATCAGCCGGGTGTTGCCAACAGCCTGGGCGATGATCGTGTCAATTATTTATTTGAGGATAGTGAAGGAAACTGCTGGGTGGCGACGGAAAACGGATTGAATTTATTTAACAGGGAAACGAGTACGTTCCGGATGTACCACGATGCCGGTCGCAGCGACAGCACTGCCAATAATGCGATCCATGTTATTAAAGAAGATAAACAGGGAAACCTTCTGCTGGGCACAGAAGATAATGGATTGCTGGTCTTTGATTATAAGCAAAGAACGGTGAAGCAGTACCAGCACCGTGAAAAAGACCCTGCTTCCCTGGCCAGTAACCTGGTAAGAAGTTTACTGGTCGATAAAAAAGGAAATATCTGGGTCGGAAGCGTGAATGGGGCATTGAATCTTTTTCACGCCGCTTCGGGTTCCTTTTTTCATTACCAGAATGAACCGGATAATATCTTCAGTTTATCGCAACGAACGGTATCGGCCCTGTTTGAAGATGACCAGGGAAATATCTGGATAGGTACCCACCGGGGTGGCGTGAACCTGTATATGCCGAATACAGAGAAATTTGTGCTGTACCGGCAGGAAGCCAACGTCAACAGTCTTAGCTATAATGATGTGAAATCGTTTTGCGAGGACAGTCATGGGAATCTCTGGATCGGCACCGATGGCGGCGGTCTCAACCTGTTTGACCAGGTAAAAAATAATTTTATACATTATAAATATGATGCCTACAATCCGAATTCCATCGGCTCGAACGAGATCTCGGATATCACGGAAGACAGCCAGGGAAATTTGTGGGTCGCTTCCTGGGGAGGCGGATTGAATTTATTCAACAGCAGCCGGGGAAATTTCAGCCGGTACCTGAATAACCCGACAGATAAAACATCGATCAGTTCTAATTATGTGCAACAAACTTTCGAGGATCATAATAAAAATCTTTGGGTAGCGACTTATTACGGGGGTCTCAATCTTTTTGACAGGCAAACAAAGAAATTCACGCGTGTTACCACGGACCCATTGAAGAAAACACATTTACAGGGAAACAATGTGGTATCGATCAACCAGGATAAAGAGGGTAATATCTGGATCGGCACCGATGATGGCGGACTGAACTGCCTGGACGCAAAAACAAAAGAGTTTTCTCACTATTTCACCAATGAAGAAAAGAAACCCGATATCCGGGTGATCTTTATCGATAGCAAAGGGCGGATATGGATCGGCCAGACCGGTTTGTATTTATTTGATCCTGTGAAAAAAACCTTTTCGCTTTTTACCAGCAGGGCCAATCTATCTACCGAATTTATCAAGGGAATGGCCGAGGATGAGGATGGTAATTTCTGGATCTCCACTTCCAATGGATTGACGAAATTCAATCCCGAGATATTATCGTTCAAGAAATACAATACGGCTGATGGATTGCAGGGACTTGAATTCGAGACCAATTCGTTTTTAAAAACAAGGAACGGGCAGATGTTCTTTGGGGGATTAAATGGCTTCAATGCGTTTTACCCGGAGAATATCAAGATCAATACATTCATCCCACCGGTTTATATTACCGATTTCCAGGTCTTCAATAAAAAAATCATCTCGGGAGAAAAAGATTCACCACTGGAAAACGATATCAGTTTAACCAAAAAGATCAGGCTTTCTTATAAACAATCCACCTTCTCATTCGGATTTGCAGCACTGAATTATACTGCCCCGGAAAATAACCAATATGCTTATAAACTGGATGGCTGGGACAAGGAATGGAACTATGTCGGTAATGAAAGAAAAGCATCCTATACCAATTTAAGCCCCGGCACTTATACCTTTCATGTCAAAGCGTCCAACAACGATGGGGTCTGGAATGAACAGGGGCCATCGGTCACAATTATCATCACTCCCCCTTTCTGGGCTACCTGGTGGTTCCGGACACTGGCTTTTGTTATTATCATCGCCGGCATTATCGGGTTTTATATTTTTAAACGAAACCTGGAGGTAAGAAAACTTGAAGAGCGGAAAAAAGAAGAAATGCACCAGGTGCAGTTGCAATTCTTTACCAATATCTCCCATGAATTCCGCACACCTCTTTCATTGATATTGGGCCCCCTGGAAAAATTACAAAAAGAAGATTCGCAATCCGCCTTTACTCATTATTATAAAGTGATCTATCGCAATGCAGCGCGGTTGATGGGATTGATCAATGAACTGATGGACTTCCGCAAATCGGAATCGGGTGTATTGAAATTGAATGTGATGCCCGGTAACCTGGAACTGTTTCTCAGCGAGATCGCCGAAGAGTTCAGCGAACTCGCTATCCAGAAAAAAATAAACTTTACCGTAACCATGCCGCCAAATATAACGGAACTGTGGTTTGACCGGCAGGTATTGGAAAAGATCGTGATCAACCTCGTGAGCAATTCATTTAAATATACAGCGGATGGCGGTGCGATCACGCTGGAAATGCTTACCTCACTGGATCATTTCAAACCTTCCTTTGCCAATGAACTGATCATTAAGAATGACTATAAGGCGCAGAAGTATATTTATCTCCGCGTCGCAGACAATGGCATTGGTATTTCAAAAGAATCGATCGCGCACCTGTTTGAACGGTATTATAAAATAACCGAATCGCATTTGGGTTCCGGTATCGGACTGGCCTTTGTAAAAAGCCTTACTTTCTTACACAAGGGCAACCTGTATGTGTACAGCGAGCGCGACCAGGGTACCGAGATCATTATCGGGATACCTGTAAGCAAGGAAGATTATGAGAAAAAAGAACGCTGGGTAAAAAGCAGTAAAGAAGGCGGTGCGCGTTTGGAAAGTATCCATTCGAAGTATGAACAGGATATGCCTACACTCGATGACCATAACCTGCAACCGGTAGAATCTACCCGCACCAGCAGCCCTCATATATTAGTCGTGGATGATAATGAAGAGTTGCGGGTATTTTTAAAAGAAAGCCTGAGCCCGCATTATCATATCATTGAAGCGATCGATGGGAACAGCGGTTTAACAAAAGCTAAAGAAGAATTTCCCGATCTCATTATCAGCGACGTGATGATGCCGGGCATGGATGGGATTGAATTTTGCCGGCTGATAAAAGAAGATATCGAGACCAGTCATATTCCTTTCCTGATGCTGACAGCAAAAGATGCACTGGAATCAAGGATTGAAGGTGTTGAATCGGGTGCTGATTTTTATTTCGCCAAACCGCTGAGCATGCATTTGCTCGAACTCACGATCCGGAATATTTTCAGTCAGAAAACAAAACTGAAAGAACGGTATTTTCATAATCACCATGCGGAAGTAAAGGACCTCGTTCACTCTGCCAAAGACAAAGCTTTCCTCGATCAACTGATCACGATCATAGAATCGCACCTGACCAACCCGGATATGGATGTCGATTATATCTGCACACAAATGGGAATGAGCCGGACCAAACTGTACCAGAAGATCAAAAACATCACAGGTCAGTCGATCGGGGAGTTTATCAGGACCATTCGCCTGAAAAAAGCACTGCAGTTCATGACCCACCAGGATGTATCGATTACGGAAGTAATGTATAGCGTGGGTATACAAACGCAATCCTATTTTACCAAAGCTTTTAAAAAAGAATTCGGCAAAACTCCTTCCCAATTCCTCAAGGATCTTCACAAATAACTCCGTGGTCCTCTGTGTCTCCTCTGTGGCCCTCTGCGTATAATTCTTTTAAGAGAGATTCTATTCATAAATACTATAAAGACTTTAACCCGATACCTTACTACCGGAGTTATACGCAGAGGGCCACAGAGGGCCGCAGAGAAAAAAATTCCCGCAAAGTGATTACCTTATCCCTACAAATTGTCCTGATCAGATCATTGATTTTTTGTACCCATATTTACACTTTATAGCGACCATAAAAAGTTGCAGGAAAGCACTTATTGCAAGGACAGGTTTTTATTTTATATACCCGAGTTTCTTTTTCAGCGCTTCGATAGCATTGGCCACGTAAACAGCCGGTGCATTCCAGTTGATAGCGATCTCATTCGATGCATACGAACAATCAGAATCGCTGTAGGCCGTTTCCGGTTCTGTAAATTCATAAGTGCATTTATCCTGCCTGCCCGGGTTGGGACCACCGGCTAATAAACCGGGAACAGGGTCTGCAATACCATCAGCCGTAGAGGGCCGATGATGCGGGAACATAGTAGACTTACTGCCAAAGCCGGTAACAAAACTGTAACCGGTCGCATTTCTTCCCAATAGATAATCGAGATTCGTGATCGCATTGTCTGCATATTTTTTTTCACCGGTCAGCAGGTAGGCCCTTATCAATAAGATCCCCTGGTTGGCAGCAACAGAATTGCCACCCCAGTTAAAATCGCGCACTGTTTGCCCCATTACGGTATGAAATGCGTTGGCAGGAACTTTTTCGAGATAATCATCGGCAATAGCAATGACTTTTTCTTTCATCCCTGCAACCGTAGCTAAAGCAGCTGCAGGTAAACTTTTTGCCGAACGAAGAAAGGAATAATAGCCAAGCATCGCTACATTACCCCAGGAAGGCAATACGAGATTATCTTTCATGTGTTTGTCCACCACCTGGAAATAAGTATCGTCTTTGGTAGTTATATACAATTCTGCAGCCGACCATAACCATTCGTCATTGAAATTTCTATCACCATACCCGCCGGTAGTAACAGCCGGTTTATATTTTTGATTCATGAGGTTCTGGTTATACTCCAGGGCCGGGTTGAGCAAGGCCCAGTCCCATGCTTTTTTAGAAGCTGTCAGACAACTATCCGAGAGACCGGGTAATTGCTTATTGAATTTTCCAAGTATTCGGCTGGCTTGTGCAGTTACTGCAGCAAAATCCAGGGTAGCGCCGGTTCCTTTCTGCACTACATAGCGCGGCAATTGAGTAACACCGGGCATTACCATTCCATCGAAAGCAGCATTGGTGCATTTATTATAAACACCACCATCATCGGGGTCCTGCATTGTCAGCATCCAGCGAAGGTTATAAATGATCTCGTTCAGGATATCCGGGACTTTATCAGTGCTTTCGGGGATATTGGTATGAAGCTGTTCAAAATAAGATGGGAAATCTTCATATGCCGATAATAACGTACCCATGGTAATACCGGAATTCACGATATATTTATTATAATCTCCGGCATCATACCATCCACCCGGCGATTTAATCACAGTACCTTCCGGGCGTGTAACCGTTACAGCAGAAGCATGAATATAAACTGTAGTGTCCGGGTGGCCTGCAGGCCGGTGCCATTTACCGGCATATTTTTCTTCCAATGGCATCGATACACGCATATAGTAAAATCCTTTCAACAAGCCGATCGCCACATTCCTGTTGGCAGCATTGCTGATGCTGAATGGCCAGGAATGCCCGGCTCCTTCTACTGCTACGACATACTGCCCTTCTTTGGTAAAAGATGAAAAGTCCGCCAGTTTTGTTTTAGTGGATGAATAGGCCGATTGTTTTTCTTCACTCAAATTGCCGGTATAAAATGTATCGCGCGCATTCACTGATAAGATGTAAAATGTTTTTGCTTGAATGCTTCCTGTTACAACAGCTATTTTGGGAGCTTTGGGATAAAAGCCCTGCTGATTCAACTGGATCACTGTCTTTGTTTGCGAAAATGAAACAAGAGCCGGCAAAATCGCTGGCAGCAGGAGTATAAAGCGAAGGTTTATGCGCTCCGTGTATGTAGCTGTATTCATTGGCAATCCACTTATGTTTGTTAGTTAGGTCTGTAAATGACAAACGGCTACTTAAATAGCCGCTTTTCTTGCAATAGCAATTTAATCTAAAAAAGCTTACCGTTAATAAATTACCTGGAACTTCAAGAAGGAAGGAAGAATTATGAATTATGAATGGGTTTACTTCATTCATAATTCATAACTCATAATTTCACAAGGGCATTTCGATTTCGAGGGTAAACCCTTTACCTGGTTTGGTATGAATATTTACTTTCCCGTTAAATACACCGATACGGCCGCCGATATTCTGTAAGCCGATACCTTTTGTCGTTTTATTCATATCCATTCCTTTTCCGTTATCCACGATAGACATTTTGAAAGTATCATCCGCTGTTTCGAGGGAAAAGGCCACTTCGGTGGCCGATGCGTATTTGACAATGTTCATACATTGCTCCTGCGCGACACGGTATACGGCCAGTCTTCGCTGGCCATTCAGCAGGTCTTCATCAAAATGAGAGGTATTGATATAAACGGAGATATCATTTCCATGAAACATATCATTCGCCAGGTTATGCAACTGTTCTATCAAACTTTGCTGGTTGAGATCGGGCGCTACCAGTTCGTGTGCGATCTTGCGGTTCTCGCCTATTGCATTCTTCAAATTGTCGATCGATGAGCGGATGATCTCGCTCGTTTTTTCTTTTTGTTCCCTCACAGATGAGAGTGCCAGCATGGTTCCTACCAGGATCTGGTTTACATTATCATGTAATTCCTGCCCGATATGATTTCGTTCACGTTCCTGCGCCTCGATGGCTGTTGAAGTAAGCCGCAGTTGCTCTGACCGTTGTTGTTCGAGCAAATCCTTTTCCAGTTTCTTTCGTTGCGTGATATCGGTGATCGCGCCAATGACACGGGTAGCCTGTCCATAATCATCACGTATAAAGACAGCATGGTTGATTACATACATCACATCATTGTTATCCAGCCTGACGCCATATTCCTGTTTCCATATTCTCACTGAAGTATCCATCCGTGCTTTACGAAAACTATCGCGTACCTGGTCACGGTCTTCTTCAATAATATAGCCGCTATCGATACCGAGTTGCCAGTCATGAATAGTATTTACCCCGAATGATTTCCCTTTTCCATCATGCACCAGGTATTCTTTGGTCTCGAAATTCAGCTCCCAGATAATATCCGAAGTGGCCATGGTAGCATAATAAAAACGTTCATTGCTTTTATGCAATTCTTCTTCGGCTTCCTTTTTTTCCAGCTCCGATTGTCGTTTTTGCAGGGCTGCATCAATCGCTGTGGGAAGTCTTGTCAGCCGGTCCTTCAGGATATAATCATCCGCACCCGATTTAATGATCCCTGCCGCAAATTCTTCCGACACGGTGCCCGTTACCAGGATAAATGGTATATAAAGCGAGCGGCCGCGGAGAATGCGCAACGCCTCTGAAGCATCAAACTGCGGCAATGAATTATCAGATACGATCACATCGGGTTTATATTCATCCAGTGCGCGTACAAAAGCCTCACGGTTCATTACGAGCAGGAACTCATTGTTGGCCGCTTCCTTTTTCAGCAAGCGTTTAATGATCTCTGCATCGACAGGATTGTCTTCCAGCAATAATATTTTAATACCACTCGTCATAATCTTTTACACAGGTGATTGATTTAATAACAACCAGTAAAATCCAAGATTTTTGATAGCTGTCGCGAATCCTTCAAAATTGACGGGTTTAACAATATAACTGTTAGCGCCCAGGTCATAACATTTCTGAATATCCGGATTTTCCTTGGAGGAAGTCAGGATAACAACCGGAATAGAACGTGTGCGGGGATCCGCCTTTATCCGCTGCAATACTTCAATACCATTTATTTTTGGCATCTGTATATCAAGCAAGATCACTTTGGGGGAATAAATAACATCCCGGGTCGCCGCATATTTACCTGTAGCGAATAAAAATTCCAGCGCCTCTTCCCCATCATGCACATGAATAAGATGATTCGACATCCGGTGCTTTTTCAATTCACGGATCGTTAGCTCCGCATCATTGGGTGTATCTTCTACCAAAAGGATTTCAACTGAATTAGGGTCCATAATATATAATTATTGGTTAGTAATGTATGTTTATTCACCTGGAATGGAAAAATAAAAATCAGCACCTTCATTGATCTTCGAATTGGCCCACACCCTTCCCCCGTGCTTACTCACGATTTTTTCTACAAGTGCCAGTCCTACGCCTGTGCCTTCAAACTCCTGTTCGCTATGCAGGCGCTGGAATACTTTGAATAATTTGTTCCTGTACTGTTCATCAAAACCCACTCCATTGTCTTTGACATAATAGACAGTCGACAATTCTTCTTCATAGGAACCGATCTCGATCCTGGGCTGAGTAGTTTTGCTACTGTACTTGATGGCATTGGAAATGAAATTGATCCAGACCTGCCGCAGGGTGTTCATATCTCCCATTGCTTCTGGTAAAGGGCGGATCACCCAATCGATGACACGATCATCCTGTTGCGTCAATTCTTCGACGATCGAATGTACCATTAGATCCATCTCAACCACGGTCTTTAAAATATCCTGCCGGCCCATACGCGAAAAAGCAAGCAGGTCATCGATCAGGTGTCCCATTTTCAGGGTATTGGCTTTGATGATGCCGGTCAATCTTCTTGCTTCATCATCGAGGCTATTGGTATATTCATCTTCCAGTATTGCTGTAAATCCGACAATACCGCGTAAGGGTGCGCGAAGATCATGCGATACGGAGTAAGTAAAAGCTTCCAATTCCGCATTTGTTTTCTTCAGATCAGTCTCCAGTTTTTTGCGCAAAGTAATATCACGAAGGGAAGCTGACACCAGCATTCCTTCCGGTGTTTCGATCGGTGATAAACTGATCTCGACAGGAAAAACAGCGGTATTTTTTTTAACTGCGTTCAATTCAATACCCGGGCTTTTGAGGTCTTTCCCTTCTTCATGTATGTCGGGTCCTGCAGTAACAGCCGGGAATCCGGACGGGATCAATTTTTGAACGGGTTGACCGATCATTTCGGCAGATGTATACCCGAATAATTTTTCGGTCTGCTGGTTGATCATTTGTATCATTCCAGCTTTATTCACGATCAACGTTGCATCCGGGGCGGCATCGAGCAGCGACCTGAATTTCTGTTCATTTGCCTTTCTTCTTTTTACATCGGCCTGCGTGGTATAAATTATAATGAGACTGAGAATAAAAACGGTGGAGATCACACTATATAAAACAAGATTAAGTTCGCGTACCCTTAACTGGTTGGCTTTACGGCGAACATTCAGCAACACCACCAGGCGTTGGCGGAGATCGTCACTGACGGTGCGGATTCTGTCGGTAAAATATTTTCCGGTTCCTGTCGTTACCAGTTCTGCAGCAGCCGTCATCCCTTCCTGCTGCCGGGTATCCACCATGCGTTGTGAAAAAGCGATCCGGTTATCGATGTAAGCAGATAAAGAATCGCGGATGAGTTGTTGTGCGAGACTATCTTTTATCAGCCTGTTGAGGATACTCAATTCAGCATGCAACCGTTGTTCCGAACGGCGTAAGGGTTGCAGGAATTCGGTGCGACCGGTGATCACAAAACCTCGTGCGCCGGTTTCATTATCGAGTACTGAAAGGATCAATTGTTCAAAGTGTAAGCGTATTTCTTCTGTATTGGAAACTGATTGGGCTGTATCTTTTACCCGTTGCGACTGGCGTATAGAGATGAACAATACCATTGCAATAACCAGGACAATAACAGCTATGGCGATTCTGAATACCTTGGTTCCAACGTACTTCATTCAGGATTTAAATTTATCATCGAAAAATCCGGTTGCCCGGGCCTGGCTCAATAGTAGTTACGGTTAAAAAGATAACAAAAAGAATTGAATCACTGACTAATCAATTATTCTTTTTTATAATGTTGATTGAGAATAATGTTTTATGAGCTGAACCTAAGTGTTTCTATTTATCTAACTGTTGAAACTATGGCCCTTATTTATACCTGAAAATTAATTAAAAGGGTGGCAGGAAATATTCAATTCTTAAGCAGGAGCCATATATCACAGATGGCTGCTTATTCACTATTTTATTCCTGTCTGGAGTGATGATGGAAAGCCCGGTTCGCATTGATATAATGAATGAGGAGAATAATTCCCCAAATAATGGTGGGATAGGCCGGCCATGCATAAATATTCATACCTCCGTTGGCAAACCAGATCAGCCAGAAGAAGGCGTTGATCAGTATATAATAAGTCAGATGAGCCCTGAATGATTTGTAAGCATTCACTTCTTCTTTGATCTCTGAGTTTGTTTCTTCTGGCATACACAATGCTTTGATCATTTTACCGGTCCAAAAAAAATGCCACAATCTCTCTGCGGTCCTTTGCGCAGCGGGACTTTACCTGATGGTTTGTTTTATTTTTTCGATGTCTTTGTTCAAGGTTGCATTAAAGGCAGTCGCTGATTTGTCGGTAAATTAATGCCAGCGGGAAAAATCAGGTGTTAAATTCCCTCACAAGGTGACACCTTCCCTACAGGGTGTCACCTTGTGAGGATTTCACGTTGCTGAAGTGATGAAATAGCGGCTTTGTCGCGGGAAATACCGCGCCAAAGTGGAAACCAGGACAGAGCGGATCAGCTTTTTACTCCATATTGCGATTCATGCACCTGGCAAACCTGCCAATATAGGACGTTTTTTTTATTTCAAGGTGTCACCTTCCGAACGAAGGTGTCACCTTGACCTTGAGGTGACACCCCAGACGGGAGGTGTCACCCTTGACCGTATTTTAATTATTTTCGCCGGGAAGGATTTTTGCGCGGCCTAAACTATAATAAATGGAAAATTACAGCATTGTTCTTTTCATCCTCGCTATCATGATCGCCCTTTCCGCACTCGCAGAAAAGATCAAACTCTCCTACCCGATCCTGCTCATCGCAGCCGGTATCGCCATTGGATTTATTCCCACCCTGCCCGATATCGAGATCAACCCCGAAGTTATATTCCTGATTTTTCTTCCACCTCTCCTCTACGACGCAGCTTTCAATATTTCTTTTAAAACATTTGCCACAAATCTCAATACGATCAGCACACTGGCGATCGGCCTGGTATTTATTACAGCTTCAGGAATAGCAGTGATCGCACATCTTATGATCCCCGGTATGACCTGGCCCTTGTCTTTTGTACTCGGTGCCATACTCGCCGCTACGGATGCCGTCGCCGCTATCAGCATTACAAAAGGATTGGGCTTATCTCATAATACCACCACGATACTCGAAGGAGAAAGCCTGGTAAATGATGCATCGGCACTGGTAGCCTATCGTTTTGCAGTTGCTGCTGTGACCGGAACTGCTTTCGTATTCTGGAAAGCATCGCTCCAGTTCCTCGGGCTGATGGCAGGCGGCGCCCTGGTCGGTTTTTTAATGGCAAAGATCTTAGCCTATATCCTCATGAGGGTACAACAAAATACATTGGTCACGATAAGCTTTATGCTGTTAATGCCATTTATTACTTATCTCGTAGCAGAAGAGTTTCATGTATCGGGCGTGATAGCAGTAGTGATGCTGGGACTGGGAATTTCCCGGTTCAGTAATATGATCTTTCCTGAATCGATAAAAAATCAATCGAAATCGATCTGGGATATCATCATCTTTCTATTGAATGGATTGATCTTTATCCTGATCGGTCTGCAATTTCCGTTCGTAGCAAAAAGTATCGACAAGAAACTGATCGGACCTTATATCGGGTATGCATTTATTATTACAGTCGCTGCTTTGTTGTTACGTATGGCACGGGTATTCCTGCAACGGATCAACCTGCAACGTGCAGTGCAAAGTAAAAGAAGAACAAGGATCACCAAAGAAGCCCTGTTGAGTTTACAGGATAGCCTTATCATCAGTTGGTCGGGTATGCGGGGCATTGTATCGCTAGCCATCGCTATCGGTTTGCCGGTCACTCTGGAAAACGGCCAGCCTTTCCCTCAACGTAACGCCATCATATTTATATCAGTAGTGGTAGTGTTGTTTACTCTTCTCGGCCAGGGATTGACCCTTCCCCTGATCGTAAAAAGATTAAAAAAAATAAGACTTAAGAAGAAATAATCCCCGCGGAGATTATTTACGGATACGCGCATTGGAACGTGGTCTTGTTTTTGGCGTACGCGTATTGATTTTAGTTGATGTTTGTTCTTTTGGTGTTAACGGCGCCATCACTACTCCATTATTCTGCTGAGCCGCACGTGCCTGACGAAATCCTTTCTTATTCTGGTTATCCGGCCGTTGCATCTGCTGTTTCGGATTTGCCCCCCTGTTCATACCACTTGCCGCTTTCACCTGACTATTGCCCACTTTAGGTTTTTCCTTTTTATCGCCTCCCTCCTGTTCATCTGTGTTTAATGCAGAGAACATCATACCGGCCGCATCATCACCAAAGACCACATCACTCACCGCCGCACTTCCCATAGTTGCAGAAGAACTGCCGGATATATCAGCTGCCGCTGCCGTGCGTCCATACCCCCCACTAAACGGATCGCATAACGGATCGATACTCAACCACTGGCTAAGCACAGGATCATAATACCGGTCACCATAATAATAGTAACCTGTCTCATCTCTTCCTTTTCCGTTAAACAGGTAAGGAACTTTATACGAACTAGTGTATTCTTCTATAAATGTTTCCCCGAATGGCGAATACTCGATATGCTGGTTCGCTTCACCCAATACATTCGTCACATAATTGGTACTGCCCGTATGATCTGCATGATAGAAGAATTGGTCATTTTCATAGAAATGACCTGGGTCATTGAAACCATAACCGGCTTTTACCGAATCATTGGAAGGAATCGTATCTACAAAAATTGGCGGCCCATCCGGTGGCGGCGTGGTATTGCCCGGCCATCCCCGTGGTACACTTCCCGAAGCAGTATCGGTAAATACCGGTGCAGGTATTCCGCTGTTCTCCGGTCTCGCCCAATAGTTTTTATCTGTCGGCGGACCCGGACTTACTCCCAATGAAGCATAATAAGCAAGCCGCCATTGTTCGATCTGTGCCGCACGAACTGCATAATCAATATTACCTGCTGTTAATCCTTTAGCCGGAAATGAAATATTGGTAAACACACCATGACCGAGTTTGGTAGCGATCCGCTGGTGACCTATAAAATAATGTTTGACAAAACCGGTGCGCTGGCAACTAATATAAGGATTGACATACGCCGTATAGTTATCACTTTGCTTAACGGCTCCGGCCGGTGCACCATTTACCCAAATACCCTGTATACCACCACTGCTTTGTATCACACGTTCTCCATCTGCATCATAAGTATATTGGCTAAGTGTTCCTTTATTCAATACCGCCATTAACCTGTTCTCTTCATCCCAGAAATTTTCCATATCACCATAACCCAGTTGGTTCCCATTCGCATCATAACTATAAATATTCTTGCCTACCTGTGTTGCCTGGTGCGGGGCCGTTCCATCATAAGCATAAGCCTGATCATAACTGGTACCGCCTGCCTGGTTATTCATTGTCTTATGGACGATGTTATACAAATCGTCATGTGCAATACTGGCACCATACGCCGGTGATGATTTGTATTCACCACTGGCAGAATCCAACCTGTATAAATTATCATACTGGTATACCTGTTTTACAGTGCCGCCTAACCCGCTTTGCGGATTCGCATTATTGATAACACCCAGTACATTGCTGACCGCATCATAAGTATATGTATTATTGATCAGTTCACGACCGGCAGGCGTAGCCGCGCGCAACCGTGTAAGACGACGACGTAATTTATCATATGTATATTCTGTTTCGGCACCATTGCCGTACCGCATATAGATCATCTGTCCATATTCATCATATCCAAGCTGATCCACATACCGGTATGTACTGCCCAGTTTGATACCCATCATACCAAACAAACCACCCGATCGGTTATACTGGTAAGTCACCGCTTCACCATCGGGATATGTAAGTTTGATTAACCGGTTCCAGGTATCATATTCCTGTTCTGTCACATAAGTAGTAGCGAATACAGGATTAACCAGTATCGTACGAATGAGTTTGATAATAGCTCCCTGTTTCCCATAAAAGAATTCCTGTCCGCCGCTGCCATCTTCCTGCAGGATAATACGGCCGGCCTTACTACCCGAACCAGCTTTGCCATATGTATATTTCACTTTATTCTGATACTGGCGCGGGTAATCGATATCCGTCAGGCGATCATAATCGTATTGATACTGGATAGCGCCGCCATTGGAAATTTCTTTACGTATCTGTGGCGTGATCTTTTTGATTAAGTTACCTGCTCCATCATAGACGAAATCAGTTCGCCCCGCATCGGGATGCTGCACACTTGTTTTGCGACCAAGATTATCATAAGTAGCAGCAAAGATATTCCCTGCATTATCGGTTACTTTTACCAGCTCGCTCAACGCATCGTAGTCAAATTTCGTGGTGATTGTTCCGGAAGGTCCATATTCATTGACAACGCGTTTCCTCCCGCGCACATCCACCCGTATTTCTTTGCGATTATTCAATGCATCGGTGACCAGCGATGTTCTCATTCCGTTATCGATTGTATAAGATATGCTGGTAGCAGAGCCATCAGCCAGTTCAGTTTTTAAAATACGATCCTGCACATCATAGGTAGTAGCAGATTCAAAATCGCCGGTGCCTGTATTGAGCGTATAGATGCTGCTGCCTGTTGCTTCAGTGATCGGATAATATGTTTTTTCAACGCGGCCAAACGGATCAAACAAATCACTACCAGATACTACCATTTTCACCTCATCGATCAATGCTTTTCCCTTAAATAAGGAAACCTGCTTTTTCTCCTGGATTGAACGGCCCAACCCATCCGAGAAATTAACCGATATAATGTCTGCATTATAAGCAGGATCATAATGTTTGGTCACTGCATAAAAAACAATCGCATCGGTATTATAACTAAAGGAAATACTATACGGTTTGCCCGCCGCCAGTTCATACGGGCCTGTTACCGTCAACAAGCGGCCACGATCATCCCTTGTATACCGCACTTCTTCATTATTCATACTGATAGTGCCTGTTAATGTGCCAAACCGGTAATCGTAGGTGCTGCTGCTGCTGTATCCCAAAGCATCAGTGATTTTGGTAATATAATTGTGAACGGTATTATCATATTCGTAACTGTACCACATCCGCTGCCCTTTGTAATTGGGAGGGTAGGTTATTTTGGAAACATTACTGTAATTATCATATTCGATATCTGTCTGGACCGATGTATTATCTGCCAGCACTTTTTTTATACTGGTAATATTTCCTGATCCGTTGATCGTCGTAATCGTTTTACGTTTTATCCCGTCTGCCGTGGACACTTCAATATCCGAAGGAACTGATTTAATATATAGATTATCGAGATTATGATACCTGATATCGGTAAGGACCGAATCTCCCCGGCTGCCATCGCCTTCATCGGTGATATGCGTCACGTTTCCGATCGCATCGTATTCAAACCGTCTTTTTATGCTGGCCGCCGTTGTTCCACCCGAGTAATATACTTTCTCTGTTTTTATCAATGCCGGGTATTCCACGCTGTCCTGCACTTTGCGTATGTCGTACAGGTTATTGGTCTGGGTAAATTTATTACCATTTGCATCTTCAAGCCATTCACTGGCGAGCAATCCTTTATTATAATAACTGCTATTGAGGTATTGTTGAACGTGTGTACGATAAACTGAATTATTATCAGCCGTGTTCAGATCTCGGGTAACGACCTTGCTGAATCCATAAAATTCTCTTTCAAACCGGTTCTGGTATCCGTTTTCATAACTAAACTGCTGGCGTGTGGTATCGATACCATCACCCGGAACACCATCAAACACTTCCACACTTTTTAATACCCATTTGCTTTGCGGCATTTCATAGGTATTACCTGTTCTTTCATAATCCATGGTAAAATAACCAGGCACTGATCCCCCTACTGTTTTCAGCATATTCGTGCGCCCGATCGTAGACGTGGAAGCCGTCAATTGCCCATCGTTATCGGAATGCAGGATATCCGGGTACCCATCACCATCGATATCCATAATACCATCCTGCTGCCGCGATACACCATGTCCAATGTTGACACTCGGGTTAATACATATCTTAAGGAAGATGATTGGAATGGGTATAACAACAGTGAAAGCCGTATTGATCGATTCGCCGGTAGAAAGATTAGAAACGATCGAACCGAATCCTTTCCAGTTCAGCCAGGGACCAAACCCACTACCTGTATTCAACCGCACATTCACATCGCTGCCACTAAGAGATAGCTGGTCCGGCAACCCATCTCCATTGATATCATTCAGGATAAAAGAATTATTATCTGTTGTGCGTGATAATCCAAATCCTGCCTCAAAGGAACCGGCATCGATATTAACACCTAATCCCGCACCTGCTGCAATACTATTGCTCCTGTCAATACCACCCGTGCCCCATTGTTCGCCCGGAGCAAAACGGTATCCGAGATTGAGTGATACGATCCCATCTTTGTAAATACGATCGACCAGTCCATCACCATTGATATCGATCCAGGAGCTTCCGCTTTCATCATCATTGGTATTGATACTGCCGGAAAGACCAGAAGAGTTCTTCGCTGTTTTCTGCGCCGCTACAGCGCCTTTCTTGGTGGTGTTTTCAGTAGAAGCTTCAATAAAGTTTCCTCCCAAACTCAACCCGGCCGACCAGCCATCATTATTCGTTTCACCTACCGGCTGGCCAATAACGGTAGTGCCCAAACCTCCATGCGGTAACGTATACTGAACCATTTCATCATTCAATACATCCGGGTAACGGTCGCCATTCATATCCATCATATCGAGGTTCACCGTTGTGGTAGCGAATGAAGTACCGGCACTCGCACTAAGTCCGGGTGTAATACCGGCTGAAAAACTATTCGTCTCCGTCGTACTTACTTTATACACGGCACCTGCGGATGCGCCACCCATCAAACTATCCACCGAAACATCATGCACCCACAAACGGGCGCTGCTCATTGTGCTGTCGGTGACATAGACACTCGTATCATATCCTACCCATAATTTTTTTTGCGCATCGGGAAATAACATGATGAAATTGGTTTTGGAAGGATCCTGTACATTACCCATCGAAGCACTGTCGGTATAATTAGCCGGATCTGAAGGATATCCATTCAGTTCACTAAGATTGAGCGTAGATTCAACAAGGGCTGCATCTCCTTTATCACCTTTCACAGCGAATTGTCCCCACCCCCGGAATAAAGGCCCCAGGTATTCCTGTGCAGGATTGCAATACAGGTTACCCGGCATTGTGTCATTTAAATGTATCGTATCAGGAAGAGCTCCTGCCATGAAAATAGAATCTCTATATAATTCAACTACCGGCGGATCGATATCTCTTGCAAAATCATACGCATCCGTAGCAAATTCCATGAACATTGGTTCATTCTCATTTCTTATCAAATGAATACTATCCATCGCCAGGTTCATGTTACCATTGGTCACCTGTATCTGCCGTCTTGCATAAATCGTGTCTTTGCCTTTGATCGTAAACCACAAAGTACCTGTGCCACCGCCTGTGATCTTCGGCCAGATAGTAACAGTGTCCTTCCTTATAACAGTAACCGGTGGCGCTGACCGGAACCAGTTATTATAATTTGAATTATCCGGCACCGGGTAACCCTGCATGGTTGGAATGCCATTGCCGGAAGTAACAGGTGTGTTATCGGTAAAAGAGACATATGCATAATGCGGCAGCCAGGAAATAGCTGAACGATCGATATAAGAATGCGAGACCAGGGAAAACCGGAATTCATCGGCTGCAAGAACAGTTATTTGCCCGGGCACCTGCCAGTTGCCATTGGCCAGTTCATTACCTCCATACGTTCTTTCAAAAATAACAGAAGGGATGCTATTTCGCGTACGCGTAACAAGCACAGTAACGGAATCGGAGGTAATATCTTTTTTAAATGTTCCATCGATCACAATAGCGCCATCTTTCCCGGTGCCGGTAATACTTTTACTGTGCAGGATAAAATCTTCGGATGCCCGGTAGTAGTTGCTGTTCTTGAAATGAAAATCAGACGACGGTGTGACAGCCGTTGTATATTCGATCACGGGATCCCATTTCACCAGGTCATCTTCGCCATTGTATCTTGATTGTACCCGGAAATAAATATGATCGCCTTTGAATACATGCAGCCCGGTTACATTCGTGGGCGTTTTTATTGCATAGTCACCGGCTTCCACAGTGGCAAACCATTTCACCACATCTTTGAATTGTATACTTACCCGCACTCCATCTTTTTTCTTATTGACAACACCCGATTGATTCGGCATTTCCAGTAATTGTACGGGTGCAGTCACATTTATATATCCTTCAAATGGCGCTTCCCACATACGCACGATATCCTGCAAGGGGAAATCGCGTTCCTGCTGTGATTGTAAAGCGGTATCCTGCTGCAAAAAAGAAGCATCGATAGATCCTGAAAAAATTGGGCTTGGCGTAAGGCCGCTGTTGGTAACAAAATCAGGATCACCCTGCGCATTCAGGTGATTGAACATTACCCGCCCGCCACTGGCGATATCCATCAGGCCATCACCATTAAAATCAGAAAAATAAACTTTGCTGGTCGTAGTGGTATGCGTGTTATTATAACCCAGGAAACCGGAGGGAGGGATCACCTGTACGCCACCACCGATATTCTTTGAATCGCCTGTACTAAAATCACTCACGCCGGTAATCGGTCTTACTTCACCAAAACTATGCGTGGCAGCACCAAGATTAGCGCGATAGAATAAACTGTTTCCTTTCTTAAATACTTTATCCGGCAAGCCATCACCATTGATATCGATCATACTCACCAATCCTTCCTGGTTATCTTCTCCATAATTAAAACTACCACCTACAGAACTGTTTTTACTCCAGGTGCCGCCGGTTATCGAACCCAATGTAACTGCTACACCACCGCTACGGCTATCTGCTTTGGCCGTACTGATCGCCGATCCTTCGCCGGTAAACCCGGGAATAGGATTTGCAATATCGCCTTTCACATCATCATTACCGATCGTCCAGGTAGTGATACCGGCAGAAGGGTTGTATTGTGCCGGCTTATTGACATCATCATAATAATCCAGGCTGGTCGTATAAAACACAGCCCCGGTACCATCGAGTTCACTAATGCTTTTCAATAATGTTTTATAAAAGGCCCCTTCCTGGTAAGTATATTCATAACTGCGGATCAGGGTATTATTTAAACTGATGTTGACTTTCCGTAACAGGTCAGCGCTTACCATTTTAAAACCCAGCCGGCCATCGATAGTTATATCTTTTCGTTTGGCTTCTCCTAATTGGCGATCACGTATAAATTCTACCTTGTAAGCACCATCCGTATTACCGTGACCGGTATAAATAACCTGGTCAAGGTATAATTGTTTCCCCATGACCGTTCCACCATCCACTCCTGCATCTTCGACAGTTGTATATACATACCGTATAAAATTATCGTTGGCATCTCTTGTTTCTACCAGTGCCCAGTAACCGATATTGTTAAGATCATCTTTTAATACAGCATTATTGACCACACCATTGCCCGGTCTGCCACCATAAAAATTACGCGTTCCATTTTTTTCTGTTACTTCCCACCAGTAATTGCCGGGTGCATTTCCATGCCGTATGATCCTATTGAAATTGTTTTCTGTTCTCGGGTAAAAACGTTTTTCCGAAGTTCGTGCTACTAATTCTGACCGGTTGTTCAGCGGCGCCATTTCATCGCCATTGAAGGAATAGATCTCTGATTCAAGCGCAGCATCATAACGTGGCACTCCCCATCTTGTTTCAATACCAATAGACGGAGGTTGCAGGTTCCATCCTGTTCCCAGCCAACTGCTACCACCTTCACTATTATATTGAACCGGCAGGTTGGGTTGCATACCTGAACGACCCGGCGGGAATTTCATATTGAATGTCAGTACAGCAGTTCCCGTATTGTTGGCAACCGGCGCATTGATCGATCCGACACCTTCCATCGGATCGGCCGGTTTGAAATTTCTAAGAAAATCAGGAGATAGTTTTTGTGTTTGCGGAAGATCCGGCACATCAACAATATTATCATACCGGTTATCATTGTTGAAATCTTCATTGGTAATGGATGGATCGACAGAAGAAGCGGCTGTACCTCCGGGTGTATTCACATTATCCTGCAGAGCTTCTGCCAACATAGTGCGGGCACTGTCTTTCTGCTCTTTTATGACAGGAGCAAACGCCGCAACAGCGCTCTTTCTTTGTTTACCTGAATAAACAATGACATATAACAGACAAGAGAAAACAAATAAAAAAAGTAAGCTCCTTGTCATAAGATTCGATTAATATTATTTGGCTATTACCAGTCTTCTGCTTGTTTTGGATAATCCGGATGTGAATACCAGTTCATATACACCACTCACTTTTAATTCTGTTGTAAATAAATAATTGGCCCGGTCATTTCCCTTCAGCACAGTTACGAGTTTGCCATCGGGAGAATAAACAGACATGGTTACCGGCGCGGGTTTGTCGAGTGTGACTTTAGCCCTGAAAGAACCCGCAGATGGATTCGGATACACGATTATGTCATAAAGCACATCAGCCGGAGCCGCTTTTATCATTACATCCTGTTGATTCGTACACCCATCTTTACTGCAACGAAGCGTGTACAGCCCTTGTGTTGAGATCATTACTTCGGGAGTAAATGAATTGAAATTGGAAGGACCGCTCCATTCCCAGGTTAAACCAGCCGGCATACCTTCTGCAGCATTGAGGCGTAGGGGTCTGCCTGCAGGTAATGTATAGGTCGCAGCTATATTCGCTGCCAGTGGCGCATCTTCATT
The DNA here is from genome assembly GCA_946479615.1 of uncultured Bacteroidota bacterium. Next base: position 24,803 of record CAMLGR010000043.1, read on the forward strand.
ATTGATATAAAAAGAATCGGTATAGATATTTTTTCGGGCATCGGTAACTTTCAAAAAATATTTGCCGGTACCGAGATTGGCCAGGTCGAACGGTTGTTTATTATCGTCCATACTATGGCTGACAGAAAAACCATTTTTACTTTGTACCGTCAGTTGGTACGGGGCATTGCCGCCTGATATATTTACCTGTAAACTGCCACTACGCGGTGATGAGCAGGTTGGCTGGTTGATCGTAGTAGCAAGCAAAAGCTCTTGCGCAGCGATGATGGTCCATACATCTTTTCCCGAAGTATCTTTATCCCATACAACGTTATTAAAAAATGCCTTACCCGTTGCATCCAGTCTATTCATCCTGGTGAAAATGGTGGTGCCGGCATTGAAGCGACCACTGCCGCTGGGGTCTATCGCTAACCAATACACCGGATTCGCTGGTAAAGATGCATCGACCGTCCTGGTATCTATCACGATATCGGTGATAAAAGGATGAAGGTTTCCATATGTTTTCATCAGCCAGGTCTTTTCCAGTAATAAGGGAAGTCCTGCTGATTTAGGAGCCGGCACCAATTCTTTTCCATTATCTCCCCAGAGCAGGAAAGAATTATTGTTCAATGAATCCTTTGCAATGACCGTAAGCAGACCAGGGTTGTTACTGCTTGTGGCAATAGTTTGCTTTAATCCCGATGCATCATCGCGGCAAATAGCAGCGATATTGCGATGCCAGTCGCTGTAGTCAAACCCATCCCATATTTTTTCACCGGAACTATTCAGGTAAGTAGCCCCAGGTTCGGTAAGAGTGATCCCATATTTCAGGGCGAGATAAGTAGCTACCTGTATCCGCTCTTTGCTGATAAGTACCCTGTCATATGCTATGATCTCTGGAACAAGTCCTTTGAAACCGGAGACTGGCAATTCTGGCTTGACAGGCTTGCTGCCGATATTCCACCATTGATTTGCAGCAGGCAGGCTGTCTTTTTGTTTATGCTGAACATATACATTCACTTTCGGTTGACTACGGATCACATCATGATAGTTCATGTATTGATACACGAAGAGATCAGCCATACGATCCGTAGTCAGTACCAATGAGGCTGATTGTTCTTTGTTGATGTACCAGATGCTACTTTCCTGTGAAGTGTCGAGAGCTTGGTAGACGGTAAAATAACTGGCGCTGTGCAGGTCACGTGTACCCATGTCAACACGAAAGGGATACGCGCCAGATAATACAAGCGAGGGATGGTAATTTAGCGTTGTGATCGTGGCATGGCTGACAGGAAGCAGGCTGTTCGTCGTTGTTAACTGGTTGCGCAATGCTGGTGATGCAGGCGAATTATCCGTATAATACCATTGAATAGCGCCTTTTACTCCACCGGGCTGCGGGGACTGACTGTGTATATCGAATGTGATACAGCACAATACCAAAAGCAGCAGGGTGAATTTCATAGATTAGTATATTGATTAGGGGGCTCACCTATTCATTACCACGACCAAATAAAGATTCAAATGCAACGGCCACTGTAAATTCCCATACGGTGTTGTTATTCTTGACGGGAATAAAATTGTAAGAATTAGCCTGTGTTTCCACAGTATTGGTGCCGCTCCAGTACCAGCGGCCACCGATCTTTATGACATCGGTAATATCATACGCTGCATCGAGTACAAGCCCGAAATTATTTTTACCTCTTAGTACATTTCTCAATTGTTGTTCCTGCTGCAAATCGGTACCGAAAGCAGGCTCTTTCCCTGCGCCCCATGATTTATACTTAATATTACGCGTCGCTACATTGATACCTAAAAAAGGGCCGGCACCAACACTTATCTTGCCTTCCCAGGGAAACCATTTTGCCAATCCTACTATATTAATATACTGGTAGGCAAATTCCATTTTATAATTAAAATCCTTCTCGTAATTATTGAATTCTACATTGCCACCCTGCCTGGAATACATGATCTCGGACATAAACCCGAGCCTTGCATTATCTTCCAGTTTATACTCATAAAAGATCCCGAGGTTCCAACCGATACGGGCTGTTTCCTTTATCTGGTAGTTTAAAAAATAAGGTTCGCTGAGAATGATGGTGGATAAATTACTGACTTTGGAATAATTGGCTCCGCTCTTGAACCCAAAAGAATATATCTGTGCACGGGTAGTTGTGCAAAACAGGGATAGCACGAATGTGCAAAGGACCATCCTTCTTATAAGCATTAACAGCGGTTTGAGCGTAAAGGTTGCTCAATAAAAGATGGGGGTCAATCCCATAAACATGGGAGAATCAATCCTGGGAGATCTTGAAAACCAAACAAGTGTGTGTTATAATCTCCGCGGCCCTCTGTTTTCTCACGGGTTTATTGTGATTAAAAAAACATTTCTTTTGTTTAAAAACCCAAGGTTATTTCTTGTAATAATTGGTTCTTTGAGGGTGTAACGGTAGATCTCATACAACTACATAACAGCCTTTTAGCCTTTACTCTCCCGGTAAACAGATCCTGCAGCCGTATTATCACTATTCTGCCCTCCCGCAAAATAATTGATTAAAAAAAAGTTCACTAAATGTGAACTTCAAAAAAAAAGTAATATCTTTGTGATGAAAACGCATTTGATCAGAAAAGAAACCATCCGGGAATTCGTACAGGACAACATACAAAGTAAAAAACCTTTTGAAGAATGGCTTGTCAAATTAAAACATGCTAATTGGGAAAGCCCTGCTGATATGCAGAAAACCTTTCCGGCCGCTGATTTGCTTGGCAAAGGCTGTAACCGGGTGATCTTTGATATCGGTGGGAATAACTACCGGTTGATCTGCAAATATGCTTTTGGCGAAACACAGGTTCACCTGTTTATCTGCTGGATTGGCACCCATGCGGAATACGATAAACTGGCGAAAGGTGATAAACAATATTTTATTAATACTTATTAAACCTATAATATGAAATACAAAGTAATTACCAGCAAGGCGCAGTACAAAGAATACTGTCATATCCTGGAAGAGCTGGTCTTTTCCGAAACAAAAACACGCGATGTAAAAGATGAAATCGCATTGCTGACACTCCTGGTTGAAAAATGGGATGCCGATCACAATTCTTTTAATGATCTCGATCCTGTGCAATTATTGCAATCATTAATGAAAGAACACAACCTGAAGGCAAAAGACATGGTTGACATCCTTGATATCGGCAAAAGCTACGTTTCTGACATCCTTCATTATAAAAAGGGTCTTTCGAAAGAAGTAATCCGCAGACTGTCTGAATATTTTAAAGTGGGACAGGAAGCTTTTAACAGGCCCTATAAGTTAGTAGGGGAAAAGGCAGATTCACAGCATGTAAGAATTGTCAGTACTCACAAAAAATTAAGAATCGCTTAGAACCTATGTGTGTATTCTTATGTATCTAGGTGGTAAAACTGACTGGCGTAATCTTACCACCTAGATACATAAGAATACACACATAGGATTTATTATAACAGAACTTCTTTACTTCCAGCCGCCACCCAAATCGCGATAGACATTTACCACCGCATTCAATTGTTCCTTTTTTGTTTCGATCAATTCCAGTTTAGATTCCAGCGCATCACGTTGTGTCATCAGCACTTCAAAATAATCCGTACGCGCCGATTTGAAAAGATCATTCGAGATATCGATCGATTTTGTCAACGCATCTACCTGCTTCGATTTCAAATCATAACTCTTTTCCAGGTTGCTGATATTGGAAAGCTGCGTAGATACTTCGAGATAAGCATTCAGTATCGTGCGGTCATAATTATATAGAGCCTGCAATTGTCTTGCATTGGCACTGTTAAATTCAGCCCTGATCGCATTACGGTTGATCAAGGGACCCGCGAGATCACCTGCCAGTGAGTACAATAAAGATTCCGGGAATTTTAAAAGATACGATGGATTGAATGCCTGGAAACCTACCGATGCAGATATGCCCAATGAAGGGTAGAATTCTGCCCGCGCCACTTTCACATCCAGTTTGGCCGCCTGCAGATCTAGCTCCGCCTGCCGGATATCCGGCCTGTTTTGTAATAATTGTGAAGGAATACCTGTATTGACTGCTGATGGTACCAATGCCAGAAATTCACTATTATCACGCAGAATGGGAGCTGGATAACGACCTAGTAAAAAATTGATCCTATTTTCTGTTTCTTTGATCTGTTGAAGAATATCGAATTCCAGGCTTTGCGATTTCAATACCTCTGCCTGGAATTTCTGAACATCCAGCTCGGTTGTTCTC
>CAMLGR010000044.1 GCA_946479615.1 uncultured Bacteroidota bacterium
ATAAAGCAATAGTAACACGATTTCTTTTTAATAATACTTCCCCGATATAATCGATCATCCATTCTGCAGCATGCAAACTCAAATCTTCGATATTATCGCATACTTCTAATTTCATACATAATTATTTCGTGTCCGTATTATTCTTTATCATTAATGTTGGCTGGTAAAGTTACCCAGTGATGGCCATCTTTGGCGATCAATGCCTCGGCATCTTCAGGGCCCCAGCTTCCCGGTGCATAATTAGGAAAATCTACCGGTTGTCTTTTCTCCCATGTTTCTAAAATCGGGGTAATCACTTTCCAGGCGGCTTCTACCTGGTCTGCGCGCATGAATAAGGTAGGATTACCTTCTATAACATCTTCCAGTAATGTTTCGTATGCCTCCGGTTCCTGGCCATCGTATGCTTCTGCATAGTTGAATATCATATCAACAGGATCGAGTGTCATGTGTGGTCCGGGATGTTTGGCCTGGAAACGGATACGGATATCCGTTTGCGGTTGAATGCTGAAGATAAGCCTGTTCGACCTCCATGTCTCCGATGCCTCATTGGGAAAAGCGTAATGTGGCGCATCTTTGAATTGTATGGTGATCATGGTCGTCTTCTCATATAAATGTTTACCTGTTCTTACATAGAACGGAACATTCTGCCAGCGCCAGTTATCTACATAAAATTTAGCAGCAACAAATGTATCTACCGGTGATTGCGGGGCTACATTCTTTTCCTGCCGGTAAGCAGGTACTTCTTTTCCTTTCATCCAGCCGGCGCTGTATTGTCCGCGGGCGGTATTGGCATGCACTTCATCGGGTTCGAGTTTGCGGATGGAATTCAATACATCTACTTTTTTATTCCTGATCTCATCTGCATCGAAAGAACTGGGCGCTTCCATAGCGACCATACAAAGCAATTGCAATATATGATTCTGCACCATATCCCGTAAGGCGCCCGCCTGTTCATAATAACTGCCGCGATCTTCCACACCTACTGTTTCTGCTGCCGTGATCTGTACATGCTCGATATAATTACTGTTCCAGATCGGTTCAAATAATGCATTGGCAAAACGGAAAGCCAGGATGTTCTGCACCGTTTCTTTTCCGAGGTAATGATCGATACGGAAGATCTGTTTTTCATCAAACAGGCCCGCCAGTAATTTATTCAGTTCGTTGGCGCTTTGCAGGTCATGACCAAATGGTTTTTCAAAAACTATTCTTGTCAGGTCCTTATTATTGCAAATATGTTTTTCGGCCAGCTTTTGTGCGATGGTGGGGGCTAACTGGGGAGCCACTGCCAGGTAAAAGATCACGGTAGGAGCCACATTCCATTCCTTCGCTTTATCCCCGATCCAGCCGATGATCTCACCATAAGTATTATCGGCGAGAAGATCTTTTTCAAAATAAAGAATGTTCTGGGAAAATGTTTTCCATTCCCCGTTGGTCTCACCCTTGCGACGGGAAAACTCCTGCACACCTTCGAGCAATTTATTCCGGTACTCGTCCTGCGATGCAAACGGGGTCCTTCCAACACCGATGATAAAAAACTTCTCGGGCAGGTAATTATCGATATATAAATTGTAAAGAGCAGGGATGAGCTTGCGATTGGTAAGATCACCACTGCCTCCAAAAATGAAGAGCAGTGTGGGGTTTGTGTTTTTTTTATCTTTCATGATCTTAAGTTCTGTAATTGAATTTGTTTGTACTTCGTATGCACACTAGTCCTGTTCCCATTCAGTATGAAAACTTCCTTCCTTATCGATCCGCTGGTAAGTATGTGCGCCAAAGTAATCGCGTTGCGCCTGGATCAGGTTCACAGGTAACTGGCCCGTACTATATGCATCGAGATATGAGAGAGAAGTAAGCAGGGCGGTGGCCGGTATTTTATTAGAGATAGCCAGCTTGCCGGTTTTGCGCAGGTTGCCTGTTTTCTTTTTTAATAAAGAAGCTACTTTTTTATTCAATAAGATATTATCAGGCACCTGTTTGGAAGAATAGGCTTTGGCAAATATTTCAAGAAGCGAAGAACGGATGATGCAACCGCCGCGCCAGATCTTCACTACATCTTTAAGCGGGATATCCATTTGCAATTCGGAAGAGGCCCTGTGCAGCATGGCCAATCCCTGTGCATAGCAGATGATCGTAGCGCCATAAAGAGCATCATGTAATTGTTCGATGATCTTTTCTTTGCCGGCACTGATCGTTTTGACAACCGGTTTATATATTTCAGCTGCGGCTGTTCTTTCTTCTTTGATAGCGGATAAGGAACGCATAATTACAGCTATATCGATAACCGGAACGGCTACGCCGAGGTCCATTGCATCCTGTGATGTCCATTTGCCGGTACCTTTCGCACCAGCTTTATCCAGTATCTTATCTACAAGCCTGTCTTTTGTACCGGCATCATTTTGTAAAAAGATATCTGCTGTTATTTCTACCAGGAATGATTGCAATTCACCTTCGTTCCATTTTTTAAAAACTTCATGCAACTCATCATTGTTCAGGCCGAGATGCCGTTTTAGGATATCATATACTTCGCTGATCAGTTGCATAATGGCATATTCGATACCATTATGGACCATTTTTACATAATGACCCGCTGCATTCTTACCCATATAGGCAACACAGGGTTCCTCATTTACTTTGGCGGAAATTGCTTCCAGTACAGGTTTGAGTTGTCTCCAGGCTTCCACATCACCGCCGGGCATGATGCTTGGGCCCCTGCGGGCGCCATGTTCACCGCCACTGACACCCATTCCTATAAAATGAAGATTTTTATCCTTCAGGTAATCGATGCGTTTCAATGTATCGGTATAATGCGAGTTACCGCCATCGATCACGATATCGCCGGGTTCGAGCAGGGGTAGTAAATCCTTGATTACACTGTCCACGATAGGACCGGCCGGTACCAGCATCATCATTTTACGGGGCCGTTTCAGGCCCTGCACCATTTCGGCCAGGCTACCCACTCCTTTTACCGTAGTGCCGGCTGTAGCAGCGGATTCCAGCGTTGTTAACTTGGAAAGATCTTTGTCAAAACCAACCACGGCAAAGCCATGATCGGCCATATTGAGGAGAAGATTGCGGCCCATAGTACCAAGGCCAATCATCCCGAAATCATATAAAGCGTCTGCCATACTATTTGATTGAATGAGACTGTAAGTTATTGTATAATAACAAAACAGGCTCCGAAGGGTTTAAATAGTTGTGAAAGCGCTCCGGCTTTCGCAATAATCCTCTAATTTTGTAGAGTTTGATAACGTCTTATAAGTTATGAGTGAAACGTCAACATTGCCACCGCTGACAGCAAAGGATTTTGCCACCGACCAGGAAGTACGCTGGTGCCCCGGATGCGGCGATTATTCCATCTTAGCGCAGGTACAAAAAGTAATGCCCACACTGGGTATTCCAAGAGAAAATATTGTATTCATTTCAGGTATCGGCTGCAGCAGCCGTTTTCCTTATTATATGAATACCTATGGTATGCACTCGATCCATGGCCGTGCAACAGCTATCGCCAGCGGGTTGAAAGCATCCCGCCCCGATTTAAGTGTATGGATCATCACTGGCGACGGCGATGGCCTCAGTATCGGCGGTAATCATACCATTCACCTGTTGCGCCGCAACCTCAATGTGAATGTTTTATTGTTCAATAACCAGATCTATGGTCTGACAAAGGGACAATATTCACCTACATCGGAAGAAAAAAAAGTAACCAAGTCCACACCGTACGGAAGTATCGATCACCCGTTCAACCCACTGGCACTCGCTCTGGGAGCTGATGCTACATTTGTAGCCCGCACGATGGACCGCGATCCCAAACATTTACAGGCATCTTTGCTGCATGCCAACCAACATAAGGGTACTTCTTTCCTGGAGATCTACCAGAATTGCAACATCTTTAATGATGGCGCTTTCGAGGTATTTACTGAAAAAAGCACTAAGCCACAGGAAACGATATTCCTGGAACAAGGTAAGCCGTTGTTATTTGGTGCCGGGAATGATAAAGGCATAAAACTGGATGGATTTACTCCCAAAGTGGTTAATCTTGCCGATGGTTATAGTGCTGATGATCTGTGGATACATGATGAACGTGATATTTATAAAGCACAGATATTGGTTCGTGTATTTGATGATCCTAAAATAGAAGGCCACCTTCCACGTCCGTTTGGCGTATTCTATCAAACAGACCGTCCCTGCTATGAGGAAGTAATGGCAGCGCAGATACAGGAGGCGAAGGCAAGAAAAGCAGCTGACCTGGACAGGTTGCTGAGAGGAAATGAGGTTTGGACGATTCAGTAATAATGAGAAATAAGAAACAAAAAATAAGGAATTAAAAAGGTAGTCCATGGTTTTAACCATGGGCTTTTTGTTTGTTAATGATCTCTATAGGAATATTTAAGCGCCCGCTAGTTCCTTTCCTGCATTCTCGAATATCTTTTTCTTCTTGTTTTCATACCACCATTTGGGTGCCGTTTTTTTCATCATCGTATCAATGCTGCGCATGCCAAACAGGTTCCATGCTCCTTTTAATTTCCCGGAAAGAGAGGGTTGCAGGGCGCGAAGGCTCATGGCAAAACCACTATCCAGGTATTCCATATGATGCCAGTAACCGGCCGGCATGAACAAAGTATCGCCCGGTTCCAGTATAAAATCAAAACCTTCCGCCAGCTTCAGGGCAGGGAATTTTTCATAATCAGGCGAACCATTTTGCTCATAATAATGAGAGAAATCGGCCATGCTCAATACTTCAAATGGTTTCCGGTAAAGTTTATGCTGCTCCTTAAATGGAAACATCAGTACCCTTTTTCTTCCGCCAAACTGTGTATGCATGATATGAGAAAGATCAATATCAAAATGCATATGCGTAATACTGGTAGCGCCACCGGTGAACAGCATCGGGTATTTTTTTACAAACCCCTTCATCATGTGTTCGGGCCAGGTGAAATCATTGATCAGTTGCGGAGCGTGATCGAATATATTGAACAGGAATATGCGCCAGCCGGCAGGCCCCTGGCGGATCATATCGATATATTCGCCAAAAGTCTTGTAATCATCTGCTGTGTTGATGGGAGTATAGGCATCGCTTTTTACATTATTATAAAGCGGTACTTTTTTATCGCCTACCAATTCCTTGAAATAATCCCAGTTCCATTTAGTAGTGGCCGGCCATTCGCTGGCAAGATCTTTAATGACAATAGGTCTGCCCGGGCGATAAAAGTCTTTCTTAAATGCTTCTGGATCGATCGTATCAACTGTTGTAACCGGTTTCAGGTGCATACTAATGCGGTTTATACATAAATATGAACGGGGAAAATTACAAATTGTCTTACAATTACCACTCCGAATAAGATAATTTTGCAGAATATTTTTGAACTTTCCACATATTGACTAACGATGTTACTTCGAATTCATCCCGATAATCCGCAACCCCGCCAGATCAGGACTTTGGTTGAAAGCCTGGAGCGTGGAGGAACGATCATTTATCCTACCGATACTATTTATGGGCTTGGCTGTGATATTTTGCAGCATAAAGCTATTGAAAAGATATGCCGGATAAAAAACGTAGATCCTAAAAAGGCACAACTCTCCTTTATTTGCTCCGATCTGAGCCACCTGAGTGAATATGCCAAACAAATACCTACTTCTACGTACAGGATCTTAAAAGAATACCTGCCCGGGCCGTATACATTTATTCTACCAGCCAGTAAAATGGTCCCCAGGATCCTGCAAAGCAAAAAGGATACGATCGGTCTGCGTATTCCTGATAATAAAATTGCCTGTGCGATTATTAACGAATTGGGCCGTCCTATTCTCAGCGCTTCTTTACCCGGCGAAATGATCGAGGATTATACCGATCCTGAAGTGATGTATGAGAATTTCATGAAACAGGTAGATATTGTTGTTGATGGCGGGATCGGCGGAAGCATTCCTTCCACCGTTATCGATTGTACCGGCGATGAACCTGTTGTTGTACGGGAAGGGCTCGGCAAATGGGAAGGATAAAAGCTTTCTATGTGAAACCTATGTTTCTATGTGCCTATGTGGTGAAAACTACGCCAGTCGGTCAAAGTACAATAATAGCATTGCGTAATCTTTACCACATAGAAGCATAGGTTTCACATAGAAAAAGCACCGCCCTGGGGCAGTGCTTTGATTCATGCACATTTATAGAGAATTAAAACCGTACAATTTTAGAAGGTCCTTCTGCGATGATTGTGCTTCATATGAAAGGTCTTACGGCTATTATGCTTGCGCATATGATGTAACTTTCTTTTTTCGGAATGTGAAAACTTTCCATCACGGCCTGCACGGCGTTTTTCATGGCGGTAATGAGCCTGGCCTTTTTGTAAACGGAATTTTTCTCCGCGGGTCAGCTGACCATTTTCATAACCTTTTTTAATACGCTGGTGTTCATTGATGCCGGGGCCTCCCTGGGCGGATGCGGTGACTGTAAAAAGGGCTGCAACAATTCCTAAGATCAGTATCTTTTTCATGGTACAAATTTTTTAAAGTAATTAAAAGTGATTCAGGTATAAGACAGGTAATGAAAGACGGGGTTTAACCGGGAAAAACGACTTTAACGATAATTAACATGGATGGTTCATGCAGCGACACACAGAGAAGAAGGCGCAGCTATAAGTATATATCGGAGGGAGAATAATCAATTCTCAATGTTAATGATAGATTCATAATCCATTGCCTGGATGGTATCAGAATCCGGGAAGAGTTCGGGTTGTTCGGCAAACAGGCGGAAACTTTTGCGGTGATACTTGCAAATGCCATGTTGCTGAATGGCATTGCGGTGTTCCAGCGTACCGTACCCCTTATTTTGTTTCCAGTTATAATGAGGAAATTCCTTGTGCAGTTTTCTCATGTATGCATCGCGGTGTGTTTTGGCCAGTATACTTGCAGCCGCAATGCTGGCATATAATCCATCACCCTGGATAATACATTCATGCCTGATCTTTTTATAGGGATAAAAACGATTGCCATCGATCAGTAACAGCGAAGGACGTTTGCGTAATTTATCAAGTGCCAGGTGCATGGCTTTAAAGGAAGCGCGGAGGATATTGATCTGGTCAATTTCTTCATTATCGATCATTGCCACGCTGTAAGCGATCGCATTGGCTTTTATAAAAACCTTTAACTCTTCGCGGTTCCCGGCAGTCACCTGTTTGCTGTCGTTCAGTACGGGATGATAGAAATCTTTGGGTAAAATAACGGCTGCCGCGAATACAGGACCTGCAAAACATCCGCGGCCCGCTTCATCACAGCCGGCTTCAATATGAGTATCCTGGTAAAAAGGATGAAGCATACTGCAAGATGTTACGAAAAAGATTTTCTAAAAAATTATTTTGCCCACATTCACAACTAACTTTGCTTCCCGTATGAATACCTACACCTCTTACCGCCGCTATACATGGTTTGTGTTAATAATGGTCTTCCTTGTTATTGCAGCGGGTGGTATTGTCAGGATGACGCAAAGCGGTATGGGTTGCCCCGATTGGCCCCGCTGTTTCGGCCGCTGGGTGCCACCGGTTTCTGCCAGTCAATTACCCCCGGATTATGAAAAATACCTGAAGACACAGGATATCGATCATTCTTTTAACCCTTATCATACCTGGATCGAATATGTAAACCGCCTGCTGGGTGCATTGCTGGGCGTTTTTATGTTTATTCATTTTATCTGGACCTACCGCGCCTTCCGTAAAATCAACCGTTCTGTTGTCCTTCTTTCCCTGTTAATGCTGGTGGGAGTTGGTTTCCAGGGATGGTTAGGAAAAAAAGTAGTAGATGCCAACCTCGCAGTAGTAAAAGTGACTATTCACATGATCATGGCGCTGGTACTGGCAGCGTTGCCGGTATTGATCCTTTCCCGCCTGGATCCTGCCAAAACAATAACAAGCAAAAAAGTCAGGGCATTGCCAATTATTGCGCTTGTGCTGCTGCTCATACAAATTATACTGGGTACTGATGTAAGAGAGCAGATCGATGAGATTGCCAAACCGCTTCAGTATGGTCAGCGTGAATTATGGATCAGTCAGCTGGATTCGATCTTTCTTGTTCACCGGAGTTTTTCATGGGTAGTAGCCGCCATCTGTATTATCCTTTATATTAATTCGCGTTCGTTAACCGGCCTCAGGCAACATAACCGGTTGATCCTTTCACTGGTTGGTTTATCATTGCTTACAGGCATCATCATGTATTATTTAAATATTCCTGCTATTGCACAGCCTGTTCACTTGCTTTCAGCCTCTGTACTGGCAATAACTCTTTTTTCTTTTCGTTTGCAATTGAAATGAGTATTTTTAATACAACCGAAAAACAATTATGAAGACCTGGCTCCGGGGGTTTATTTATTCATTTCCGATTCAATTGCTTTCCCTGCATTTCAGAAAATACCAGGTATTGCTGTTGTTTTGGTTTATTCTTTTCAGCACTGTCAATGGCACATTCATGCATACATTCGGTGCCGATTCATTATACCTGGCCCCGGAATACCTGGGGAATGTCAATTTCTTCAGCGCATTCCCGGTGGGAGTATCTATCGGCATGTTTATTATGAGCTGGAATATCAGTACGTTTATTTTGTTCAGTAAACATTTCCAATTCCTCGCTGCCACTACCAATCCTTTTTTAAAGTATTGTATCAATAATGCGATTATTCCGATCCTGTTTCTTGTCTTTTATTTTTTCAATGCCTATTATTTTACCCGGTATAAAGAATTATTGAGTAATCCTGAAATTCTCCTCCTGGTAGCCGGATTTTTTGTAGGGCTTATTTTTATACTGTTTGCTTCATTTATTTATTTTTTCCGTGCCGATCGCTCTATTCTTCGCCGTATGCTGCCCACCATGAGCAACCCGATCGAATATATTACCCATCTTACTCCTGTAAAGGAAACATACCACCATGAAAGCCTGATCAGGGTAGAATGGTATTTCGATTCGCCTCTTCACCTTCGTCCCTGCCGCGATGTAAGACATTATACTCCGCAGTTTATCGATTCATTGTTTAAGCGGCATCACTTTGCCGCTATATTGAGTGTATTCGCGGCCTTCCTGTTTTTGATCATTATTGGCTTTTTTCTTGAATCTCCTTTTTTCCAGATCCCTGCCGCTGCCAGCATCACCATATTTTTTTCTATCCTGATCGGTGTAGCAGGTGCTTTCTCTTATTTCTTACAAAGCTGGAGCGTTCCTTATCTTATCGGATTGGTGTTGCTGCTGAATATTCTTTACCAGGTAGACTGGATCGATCCACGCAACAAGGGATATGGATTGAATTATCAGAATAAAACAGAACGGCCTTATTATACCAGGGAAGGTCTAATGTCGCTATGCACACCCGAAAAAGTGGAGGCCGATAAACAGAATATGATCGCTATTCTTGAAAACTGGAAACGGAAACAGGATAGCGCCAAACCTTTACTCATCATTGTAAATACAAGCGGCGGCGGTCATCGCAGCGCCACCTTTACCATGAGTATGCTGCAATATCTCGATAGCATTACAAAGGGTAGCATCATGAAAAAAATATTCCTGATCAATGGTGCTTCCGGGGGTATGATCGGCGCTACTTATTTCCGGGAATTATATCTCGAACGACAAAAAGGAAAGAGCATCAACCTGCAGAACAAAAAATACGTGGATGATATCGCCAGTGATGTCCTGAATCCTTTATTTTCTTCTTTCGTGGCCCGCGACCTGATCGCACCGGCGCAAAAATTCAGTGTCGGCGACTATAAATATGTAAAAGACCGGGGGTATGCATTTGAAGAAAAAATGAACAGCAACACGCATGGGTTGCTGGATAAACAAATAAAGGATTATGCTGCCGATGAAAAAGCAGCTAATATCCCATTGATCTTTTTTAATTCTGTTGTAACAAGAGATAGCCGCAAAATGATTGTCAGTACCCAGCCGGTTAGTTTTATGATGCAGGGCTGGCAGGATACTACTAAAATGCCGGAAATGGATCCCGATGCGGTTGACTTCGGTGCTTTTTTTGCGAAACAGGATCCGTATAATCTCAGGGTGCTTACCGCACTTCGTATGAACGCTACTTTCCCGGTAGTATTACCGAATGTATGGTTGCCTTCCAACCCGGTTATCGATGTAATGGATGCAGGACTGCGCGATAATTACGGGCAGGAAACAACATTGCGTTTTCTCGAAACATTCGACGATTGGATCAGCAGGAATACCGGTGGTGTGCTGATTTTGCAGATAAGAGACCGCAGCCCGGGCGGATGGGAATATCCTTACCTGTCAGAAGATATTACCGACCATATCACTAAACCATTTCTTTTGTTGCAGCATAACTGGTTTAAGATGATGGAATATTTTCAGAATGATATGTTGAGCTATTACAGCGAGCACCCGGGACGGGTAGTACATAAAGTATTATTTCAATACGCAGCCGACAAGGAAGAGAATAAAGCGGCGCTCAATTTTCACTTAAGCAGGAGAGAAAAACTGGATATCATCAATTCGGTAAATTCGGTATCGAATGCGCAGAGTTTTCGGGAGTTATTGAAGCTGATAAAAGATCATTAAGGGCTGCAGCGATTACACAGGCTGGATCAGCTTAAAACATTTCTTCTTCACCGTTACGACTAATTTTTCAGGAGTTTCCGCAGGATCGCCATCGATATGCATGGGCGCATTGTCTGTATTGATAATGGTGAGTTCGCTGGTTTGAAAATAGATCACCGGGTTTTTCAGTGAATTTTCTACCTTATTCAGTTTGCCGGTAAGAATTTGTTTTACCAGATTGAACAATAATACCGGCTTGGTTGATTTTTTAGCGATCACGATATCCAGCAATCCATCTGCCAGCAATGCTTTCGGGGCAATAGTAAAATTGTTGCCAAACTGGTTGCTGTTGGCAATACTGATAAAAAATGCTTCGGTGCTGAACGTAAGTCCATTGCTTTCGATCGTAAACTGGTAAGGATCGGCGGAGAAAAAATTCTTGCCGACCAATGTAGCATAGGTAGATAAACCTCTTTTGGGTTGTTTGGCAAATTGATGTGCCACTTTTGCATCAAACCCAACCCCGCACAGCATACAGGCAAATTGCCCATTGATATAAAAACCATCGATAGCGGAAGCTTTCCCGTTAAAAACAATATCAAGCGCTTTCTCCGGTTGTTTGGGAATTTTCGCTGCATAGGCCAGGCCATTACCGGAACCACAGGGAATGATACCAAAATTGACACCGGTGCCCATCAATCCACCTGCAACCTGGCTCACCGTTCCATCACCACCCGCTACTACGATATCGGTTATTTTCTGATCCGCAATGATCGATTGTAAAAACGAGTAATCACCACTGGCCAATGAAGGATACACCTGGTAGGGAATCTTACGCGCAGTTGTTTGCTGTTCGATAAACTCCTGGAGATTTTTCTTTGTCCTGGTACCGGAAATAGGATTGATAATATAAATGATCCGACGCATTCAGATGTTTCAGGGTGCAAATGTACTGTAAGAGAAATTAAGGGGTTGGGCATTAAGAATTAAGAGGTATGAATGTGACGTAAAAAATAAGATATTCATTGTTCAGGCGAACATTCATAATTCTTAATTTATAATAGCTCTTACCATTCAAGCAGCGCGCTTCCCCACGTAAACCCGCTGCCAAAAGCAGCCAGGCACACCAGGTCGCCTTCTTTTATTCTTCCATTCTCCCATGCTTCGCATAATGCAATAGGAACGGAAGCGGCTGTAGTATTGCCGTATTGCTGGATATTATTATAGACTTGTTCGTCTTTTAATCCCAGTTTTTGTTGTACAAATTGGGCAATGCGCAAATTGGCCTGGTGAGGGATCATTAGTTTGATATCGGAAGCTGTACGACTATTCGCTGTTAATGCTTCCATGATCACTTCCGGGAATTTGACGATTGCTTTTTTGAATACAGCCGGACCATCCATATTGGGAAATACCTGCGCTTTATCGATCATCGCATGACTGAAAAACATTTGTCCCATTGCCGCTTCATCAAAATCGGCGAGTACCTGCCCGTTATTCCAGTGATTGGCATGTGTGCCCGGGTTGAACATGGCCAGTATTTCAGCACTTTCCCCATCGCTGTGCAGGTGAGTAGATAGAATACCTTGCTTTTCTTTTTCCGTAGGTTGTAATACTACGGCGCCGGCCCCATCACCAAATATCACAGATACATTTCTTCCACGCGTACTGAAATCAAGTCCGAAAGAATGTTTTTCACTACCCATGACAAGGATATTCTTATACATTCCTGTTTTGATAAACTGGTCTGCCACACTTATGGCATAAATAAAACCACTGCATTGATTACGTATATCCAGTGCGCCGACTTCTTTCATCTGCATGGCACGTTGCAGTAACACACCACAACCGGGAAAATAATAATCGGGGCTAAGTGTAGCGAAGATGATAAAATCGATATCGGATGGAGTAATGCCGGCTCTTTCAATCGCGATTTTGGCTGCTTCCACACCCATCGTAGTAGTTGTTTCGGCGGTGCGGTCCGCATATCTTCTTTCTTTAATGCCGGTTCGCTCCTGTATCCATTCATCACTGGTATCCATTACTTTCGTAAGATCATGATTGGTGACAACATTCTTTGGCACATACATGCCGATACCAGCAATTCTTGAACGGGGCATAGCGAGCGTTTTTTGA
The DNA here is from genome assembly GCA_946479615.1 of uncultured Bacteroidota bacterium. The sequence continues at coordinate 12,667 of CAMLGR010000044.1, forward strand.
TAATTAAAAATAAGGAATAAGAAATAAGGAATGAGGAAGTAGCAGACTGCCATTTCCTCATTACTTATTTTTTGTTCTTATTTCTTATTCTGCTCCTACATCTTAATATCCATGATCACTTTCTCTTTCCGGCTTTTTTCAGCCATAAAGCCCATGATATGGCTTTCGATCGATGCATCTATAGTAGAGGTTAGTAAGGAAGGGTCATGATGAGATACGGCCTGCACCCAGTCAGCAGCAAGCCGCCAGTCGCCACCTCCGTGATTATCGGAGGTCTGGCTCCATTCGGTGGATTTGCCGGTACGGAAATCGGTATGTGTCATTTTTTGCATATCGCCTACCACATCACCCATACTGCCCATGATCCGTGTTCTTCTGCCTTCATAGGATGTAAAGGCTTCCATGGAAAAAGCAGCAGTAACATTGTCCTCAAACAATATATTCGTAGTGTAATGATCGGGTTGATCATTATCCATACGGTACACACATTTGCCGTAATTGGTCGTTTTAATATAATTCATGATCGCATCGCCCTGTTTGTCTTTATCCTCCGGCAGATCGAAATGATGCAGCCAGGTGCGTTTGCGATAATAAATGCGCAAAGCAGAGTAAGGACATTCTCCTTCGATCGCACAACCATCGGTGCAACGTTCTGTACTTCCGGCTGGTGCATTTTCTTTCTTAAACCATTTCAGATCGCCGAATGCCTGTATGCTTTTGGATTCTTTATTCAGCATCCATTTGATGATATCGAGATCGTGACAGGACTTGGCCAGGATGATCGGGTTGGTTTCCTTGCTGTTGTGCCAGTTGCCCCGTACATACGAATGGCTCATGTGCACATGACTGATCGGTTCCATATGTTGAACGCTGATTATTTCACCCAATGCACCGCTTTGCATGATCTCGCGCAGCTTTACAAAATAAGGCGCATAACGAAGCACATGACAAACAGCTACCACGCGACCTGTTTTCTTCGCCAGTGCCAGGATATCGCGGCATTCCTGTTCACTGGGAGAAATCGGTTTTTCCAATAAAATATCATATCCCATTTTCAGGGCAGCCATACAGGGACCATAATGCAGGTTGTCAGGGGTACTGATGATGATCGCATCGGCAAACTTTGGTTTTTTAAAAACATCTTCCCAGGTAGTAAAACGATTTGCATCCGGGATATTGTGTTTTTTAGCATACCGTTCATTGCGGATAGGGATCGGTTCTGCAACACCAACAATATCCAGTTGATCAGGATACTCTACAGCATAATCACCATACACATTGCCACGGTTACCTGCACCACAGGTGATGGCGGTAACTGGTTTCGCTAATTTTTTGTGGTGGTAATTGTCGGGTAAAAGAATGCGTTCTCCTTTTTCATTTTTCGCCCAGGCCGAGAAGGGTAGTGCAGAACTACCTGCAGCAAGCCCCATGATCTTCAGCCAAACGCGACGGGTAAAACGGTCAGGCATTACAAGCTCATTTGATGTATATGTAAGTTACGATTTTAAATAAATAAATACTATGTAATGTGAGTAAATCATCCCTATGTGAAACCTATGTCTCTATGTGCCTATGTGGTGAGATTACGCAATACTGTTATAGTAATATAGCTGATCAGCGTAGTTTTTACCACATAGGCACATAGAGACATAGGGTTCACATAGAAATAAAAATCATACTCATTTCTTTGAAAGGAAAGAATCAGCCCGTTGTTGTGAGAGCGGCAATTTCAAAATTTCAAGTGCAAATTTGTTGCAGTTATCTTCCACTGACCGGACATCTTTGGAAGTAATATAAGAGCTGATCACATGATTGCCCGCATCAGGTATTGCGACTTCTCTTTTCAGATCGGGTGCTGTACCCAGTTGGCGAAACATCCTTTTTATTGCCGATACTTTTACTGTCTGATCCTGGTGTTTATCATCTTTATAATAATACAAAACAAGAGTGGGCTGTTTTACCTTTTCAAATAAAGAGGCTTTCATAGTTGTTTCCAGCAATTCTTCCAATTCCACAGTGCCTTCCATACGATATTTAGTATACCAGTATTTTTTATACAGCGCCGAAGTATCGCTGGCTGTATTATAAGTTCCTTTTACCATATGCGCCACCTGCAATCCCCAATGATCATTCAGTATCCATGCAGCACCATCATTGATAGCGATATTGGGAGAAATGAGGATCAGCCCTGCAATATCTTCCGGGTAATCTGCTGCCAGCTTTAATGCCAGCGTAGCGCCGGTGGAAGTGCCGATAAGAATAACTTTTTGCCCCAATTGTTTGCCAATAACAAAAGCTTCCTTGGCAGAGTTCCATAATTTATCGGCCGTGAAATTCAGTAATGGTTCTGTAGTGTCGATACCGTGTTCGGCCAGCCGTGATAAATAAAGATTACAACCGAATTTTTTCGCGAGATCAGTATGAACAGGATCTCCTTCTTCCTGGCTGGCGGAAAAACCATGCAGGTATACAAATGCGTAAGGCGTTTTTTGTTTTACTGAATCGTTTTGCCAGATAATACGCGCTTCATTGTCGGGTTTAAGTTTGTGAATGCTTTCATGGTAATGCACATACTCTTCCAGTGCGCCGGCGCCGGCAGGTACTGCCGGCAGATCAGCGGTGTATTTTGGGGGAGCAGGCCGTGGTCCAAAAAAATACAGGATGATCAGTAAAAGAACGACAACGCCGAGCCCTTTCAGAAATTTCATAGCGCTTATTTGTAATAAAGCTACGGGAAAACAGGAGTTGTGGCAACAGGATGGATATGATTGGCAAGATATGATATAAAAATAACCTTACAGGGATAAAAAAGACTATTTATTATCAATGAACAGTCCGTTTTATCCCCGCAAGGTTATGGCATGACCAGCTTGCTGTTTTTGTTAGCTGTTATAATAAAGGTTCTTTTATAACCGGTTCCATTCTGATAAAAATATATACCATACTGTCCCTGTAACAATCCTGTTTCTTCTATTATACCGATATGCGAGAAGCCTGAGCGGATGGCTGTAGCTGGTAAATAATCAAGAAAAAAAGCAAACTGCGTTTCTGTATAAATTTCATATTGCCATTGAGACATGCCATTGCCACTTGGCACTTCAATTTCTATATTTCCGGTACTTTTTGATAACCCTTCTTTTTTGCAGGAAGATGCTAATGTAAAGCAAAAGAGAAGTGAAATAAAATATACTTTCATATAGTTATTTTATAATTACAAATTTATGATTCGAAATGGTCTTATCCATTAGTATGATCAATGTATAAGTGCCATTTGTTAATTTAGAAACATCTATTTGCATTTGTGAACTATTCAGAATATGAAAGGGAATAATCATCTTTCTGCCGGAGATATCTATCACTTGGATTCCTTTGATGTTTTGCTCAGTATTGATTGCCAGAATTATTGTATTGTTTGCCGGATTTGGATATATATATTCAGAAGGGTTAGCAGCAGATTTCTGTACAATAGCAGGTGCACGTTGAGCAACAATATTGTTGCTGTAACAATTACCTCCATAGGCATAATTCGTTATAATTGGACTTGAATAACAGGGTACCGTATAATATCCCCAATCCACAGTTGCCAGGAAAACACTGCCGTAAGTAGCTTCAAATTTAGGGCCTAATGTAATGTTAGCACCCGCACGGAATGTTACCAGTTGATTAGAACTTACAGTGGTATAATGATTTGGAGAATTTCGTATTGTATGATTGAATCTATATTCTCTTGGTACAGTGAATGGATAATCTCCGGTAATTGCATACTCGATATCCTGGTAAACAGGGTAAACATTTCCATTAAGGTCAAGACCTGCATCTGTGTTTGGCGAAATTGAATAAGTTGAAAAAGGTGGTATAGCATTTATGTTAGTGGAAATATCTGCAGGTACCTGAACGTTAGGAGGGGCGGCACTTTTATCTGTTTCAAAATCCTTTACGAAATAAACGAGCTCCCCCTGCCCATCTGTTCTTTTAAGTGTCACCCTAAGACGCAAATATATTTTCATAATAGGCAAGTGAATATTCATGGACGCCCTGTTCAGGCACTCCAATGGATAGAATGGAGTTTGAATAATATGATATGATTGATTATCCACATCATAATGCGTTATCTCGAGCCTGTTAGCTTCTACATCTGCTCTCATATGATTGAAATAAGTGTAGAACCCGCGGACAGGATAATTTTCGAGAGGATCTATCCAAACAACATGATTGGGGTCGGGGTTCTCGCTAACACGGGTTACAACTTTTGCCATTAATGCTCCCTGTATTGAAACGACTGACATCCCAGCGCCTGCATTGACCATTACATCTACATTATCACGCAATCTGTAGGCGGTATACTTTATGGTCATTGGTACTTTCTTAGTCTTAGCATTGTAAGGCAACAAGGCTCTTCTGTCATAAGAAATTGTATCAAGTACTGGTGTGGTTCTAAGATTGAAGACTCCAAGGGGACAGCTATAATAGGTAGCATTATTTGCATTCGTAGGAAGAGCTGCAGTACCCGGAATTTTGATTACAAATTTTTGGACTACAACTTGTGCAGTTATACTGCCATGTACCGTTAGATTATATGTAATAAAAGCAGGAGCAGCAGCCGACTTAGCACTGCCATTAAGAAACCCGATCATACTCCCTGCAAATTTCAGAAACGTTCCTGCAGCGCCAATAAAGCTTCCAAAATTTGTAACCAGTTTGCCAAAATCAGAACTATCAACTGTATTGTCAGATACAAATTTCGCAAACTTACCAAACTTTTGAAGCAAGTCTAATGAGCTATCTGAATAGGCAGAGGTCGGATATAGATTATGTGAAATTTTGGTGGAGTTGTCATGAATACCTTTTAGGAAATCAGAGAACGATTTGGCAAGGTTTAAAAGTTTTTCTCCACTGGCCGTAAAGTTGAAAGTACTTCCGCCGGATGCGGCAGTCTGTGTCTTAAAAGCAGCATCTTTAACAGCAGTGCCACCACAACTTCCACTACCGGGACAACTGGTGCCCTGAACAACTGCTTCTAGGCTACTGGTCGTCACCCCATATACTGTTACTTCCAATGAGCCATTTGCGTACACAGATTCCATAATATGATCATCCAGCATCATATAATATTCTGCTACAGCCCATTGGTTTGTGCCTACCGATTCATTAAGCGATATCATCACATCATCATTGGCAACTCCCGCCTGATTTGCGAAATATTTATCGGGAGCTTTCATAATTTCATTAGCGGTAGAAATCGTTGCAGGACGTTGGTCATAGACGCTTTTTATGGTCATTAATAATTGTGAATAATTACCTGCACTTGTTGTCAGATAGACATACACTCTCATCATACCGGTGTACTTATTATACAAAATGAAATACGGATTAGTAACATCTGACAGGCAACCAAATTTTCTTTGCAGGAGCTCCCACCCTTTTTCTTTGAGATAATCATTGTTGTCCGCTATTACTTTTAATTTACCGGTACCGGCATTGACAAATGGAGAACCCATGCGGGTTAAATTTCCCGAAGGTGAAGTTCTTGCATACCAATTGGCACAATAAGCAGAATTAAGCGGATCACTTAGTTGCCAGTCCCAATTAGAATTACCATTACCATCGCCGTACAATCCACAGACATTGGTATTGTTCAAGTCGGTTTCATTGGGACATACCTGGGCTCCAACCCTTGCCAAAAAGAAAAAGACAAGGAGTGTGGAAAGGATTTTTTTATATTTCATAGACCAAAGTTTAGAATTAAGTAAAACGCTTATTTCTTCAATTCATTAATTTCATTTTTAAGTTCGGAGATTTCCTTTTGAAGCACTTCCAGAATTTTCGGGTTGAGCTCTGCTGTATCAGAATTACTTACCTTTTCATGTAAACTGTCTATTTCTTTTTTTAATATTTCCTTTTCCTTGTTGATTTTTATTACATATAGCGTTAACTCTTCTATTTTTTCAAGTAGCATGGCATCCGTTTTTGCTAAATCGTTTCCTGATTGTACCATTTCACTTGCAGATGGTATTCCTGGTAAATGTTTGTTATTGATGATGTATTCTTCTAATTCCGAAAAAGATGATAATTTATAGTTCTTATCAAAAACATAATCGGACCAATCTGCGGTCGTTTTCAGAGCTACCTTTACCCTTTCAGTAAGAATTCCTTTTTCAACATAAAGCTTATAATCTGAAGGGGTCGTAGTGCCATCCCATCCTAAAGTAGTCGGAGTGCCAACAATTAATTTCCCATCTTTAGTTAATACCATCTGGTCGGTCCAGAAGCCGGTGGTGGTATTATAATTGGTAAATCTTATACCATGACCTGTAGTGCCATAAGAACATAAGTCAACCGATCCACTTTTGTAAGTGTAAGCATTGTCTTTATTCCAGAGAAATATACTGGCGCCGTCATTTGAATTGGTGTTTGCATACAAGCCAAATTGCGAGCTGTTCAATGATAAAGGACTCAGGTTGGCTTTTAAAAAAACTGAATTGGCTGAGTTTGACAGCGAAATGCCATCTCCGAGTATTGTTAATTTGGCATCCGGAATACTAGTGCCGATTCCTACATTTCCGGAATTCGAATTATAAATATTGTTCCCCGAAGTAATCCATTGAGAAAAAACAGAACATACGGATAGGCACAGCGAAGCGATCAATAAGATTTTTTTCATAAAAAAAGTTTAATAAATGAATAGTAAAAGGTAGCGTAAAATTATCGGTATGCAGAACGCAATCCAATAGAGATTACTACTTAGAATATTAAGTTATTCCGAAACTAAAAACCAGAAAGAACCACCATGTTTTTCGACAGAAGAAAATGATTGATCATGCCAAAGCGGTTGAAGAACTGCATGTAACTCTTTATCTGTAGATATAAAATAATTAGGACAAATAATCTTATACTTTTTCGGTGCATTGAGTAAGCAACTTGCTAATATATATTGTTCATTGTAATACCTATCGCACATAAATGTCGGATAATCATAAGGCAGGTAAACATCATGAATATGTACATACACTCCTTTTTTGATTATAGGCAAAACTTCAAGAAAAAACCACATCACATCGGAATTTGGATAGAGAGTGTGGGTGCCATCAAAAAAAAGTATATCTCCTTCATCGAGAGATCGGAAATAATCCAGTGGTATCTTTTGTACTTCAGTTTGTTCAAGTCTGTTAACAATGCTCTTTATTTCCTTTCTCGGAAAGGGATCAATAGAAGTGATATTGACTAAAAGATTGTTTTCCTTTTTTGCCTTGTAAGCCACTCTCGTAGAAGTGCCACTTCCTATTTCAAGATAATTACGTGGTTTTAATTCCGACAACAACGTGTACAGCATTATGATATCGAGCCCGGGAAAATATCCATTGTTCCATCCTGGATCAACCTGGTTAGTGATTTCCTTATCCTCCTTTATCGTTAGAATTTCTTTCTCATATTTTAAAACACTATTTAAAAGAACCGTATATGAAAATCTTTCGTCATTAATCAATTGATATAATGTTCGATGAGGATTTGAAGGGACTTCTGTGTATAATCTTTTTGGAACAATGGGATAGTCAAGTAGTACAACCCGGTTATTTCCTGTAACGGAAAACAATATTTTTTTTGCTATGTCTTTAAAGCTCATAAGTAACTTATACAAAATAAGAGATTTTTCAATAAAAGATGTTAATCAAATGACTTTTTAAAATAAAGCATTCCTAAACCTCTTCGTGCCGGAATGATTTTATCTAACAACTTAGTGACCGGTAAAAAAACCGTTTCCAATATGTATGATAATTTGCTTACCGGTTGTCCCTCGGCCCGGTTCCTGCTGTTGAACAGACGACGAATGGCCCCGCATACATAATAACTGGCCTGCAGTTTTAAAAAGGAATTTTCTTCAAGCGTAAATCCATATTGTACAAAAAGTGATACATAATAACCAACCGGTCTCCCCAGGTTACTTTCATGCCCCTTCACTTCTTTTTCGATCCGTTCAAATAAGATGATCTCATTTTTTGCTACCCGGCAAATATCAGCCACCAGCAACTTTAGTTTCTTTTCATCAGTATTATGCTGCAAAACAGTAGAAGTAAATACAAGATCAAACTGCCGGTCTGCAAATGGAAGTGTAATGCCATCGGTCTTGACCAGGTTTATCTTCTTGCCGGCCAATATTCTCTTTGCTGCTTCAATCATCCTGGATGAAATATCCGCACCCGTAATTTCTTTACACCCTTTCTCCGCGAGATAATGCAGGTTGCCACCCGGTCCCGACCCAATCTCCAGCACCGACTTGCCGGCCACATCAACCTGGTCCAGCCATTGCAGGAATAATTTCCGTTTATGCCGGTAATAAGGCTCATCATCCCCGGCAATCACATTCGCATCCGGGCGACGGCTGATCTGGCCCGCTACCTGGTCCCAATACAATTCGGGGTTATAATTTTTCTCCATTTTCATCCAAAATTCAACCTAAAAGTAAGCAGTACCGGCAGGACATCCCTTTACGGGCTTTTTTAACGTCAAAATAGCTGTTCCTTCTCTTGCCTCCCCGGCTAATTTAAAGTACCTTTGCAGCCCGTTAGGGGGCACTTAAGCCGTCTTATGGAATCAATTTATTTAATACAATGGAAATCAGGAATATAGCTATCATTGCGCACGTTGACCACGGTAAAACCACCCTGGTAGACAAGATATTACATGCTACCAAGGTCTTCCGTGACAACCAGGAAACAGGCGAACTGATCATGGATAGCAATGACCTGGAAAGAGAGCGTGGGATCACCATCTTTTCAAAGAATGCTTCTGTCGTTTACAAAGACGTTAAAATAAATGTTATCGATACCCCCGGTCACGCCGATTTTGGGGGGGAAGTAGAAAGGGTTTTGAAAATGGCCGACAGTGTATTGCTGCTCGTGGATGCTTTTGAAGGTCCTATGCCCCAGACAAGGTTTGTACTGCAAAAAGCATTACAACTGAACCTGAAGCCGATCGTTGTTATCAATAAGGTGGACAAACCAAATTGTCGCCCTGATGAAGTACACGACGCGATCTTCGAATTGTTCTTCAACCTGGATGCTACCGAAGAACAATTGAATTTCCCTACTTATTATGGTTCCGGTAAAAATGGCTGGTTCAATGATTCACTGGAACAGATCGATAATATCAACCCCTTGCTGGATGGCATCCTGAAGTATGTACCACCACCAAAAGTGAATGAAGGTCCGTTACAGATGCAGATCACTTCACTGGATTATTCTTCTTTCCTGGGTCGTATCGCTGTAGGAAAAGTAAGCCGTGGTTCCATCAAGGAAAATCAGCCGGTTGTTTTATTACAGGCTGATGGTACTTCAAAAAGAACCAAGGTAAGAGAGTTGTATGTGTTTGAAGGAATGGGAAAGAAAAAAGTAACGGAAGTAGTGGCTGGTGATCTTTGTGCCGTTGTAGGCATCGAAGATTTCAATATCGGTGACACGATTGCCGATGTTGATAATCCTGAAGCATTACCTGTTATCAGCGTGGATGAACCAACGATGAACATGCTGTTCTCTGTAAACAATTCTCCTTTCTTTGGTAAAGATGGAAAATTTGTTACCAGCAGGCACCTGCGTGACAGGCTGATGAAAGAAACTGAAAAGAACCTGGCGCTGAAAGTAATGGATAGTGAAGATGGCGATAGCCTGATCGTATACGGACGTGGTATCCTACACCTCGGCATTCTTATCGAAACAATGCGCCGTGAAGGATATGAACTGACGGTGGGACAACCACAGGTTATCGTAAAAGAGATCAATGGTAAGAAAAACGAACCCTACGAGGTACTGGTTGTAGATGTGCCGCAGGAATTTGCCAGTAAAGTCATTGACCTGGTGAGCCGTCGTAAAGGTGAAATGCTGATCATGGAAACAAAAGGAGAGATGCAACATCTTGAATTCGATATTCCATCGAGAGGATTGATCGGGTTGCGTACACAGATGCTGACAGCTACTACCGGTGAAGCTGTAATGGCGCACCGCTTCAGTGAATATAAACCATGGAAAGGACCGATCCCCGGTCGCAACAATGGTGTGTTACTTTCCAAGAACCAGGAAAAGACAACCGCTTACTCGATCGATAAATTACAGGACAGGGGTACTTTCTTTGTAGATCCGGGCGAAGATGTATATGCAGGACAGATCATTGCAGAGAACATCAAACCGGGCGACCTGGTAGTCAATGCTACCGAAGCAAAAAAACTCACCAACCACCGTGCCAGCGGAAGTGATGATGCAACACGCATCGCTCCCAAGACATTGCTGACACTAGAGGAATGTATGGAATATATCCAGCAGGATGAATGTATTGAAGTAACTCCCAATTTCATTCGTATGCGCAAGGTCATCCTTGATGAAGAAGAAAGGAAGAAACAGAGCAAGCGGATGGAAGCAGTTTAAGTCAGTATTGCGGTCTGCAGCCGGCAGCTATCTATCACTAGAATGGCTGCCGGCTGCAATACTGACTGCTGATACCTATCTTTGCAGTAAATCGTGACCATGAAAAAGAGAGCATTATTATATCTTCTTATTTTTTGTTCCTCCCTGTTCATTTCTTATTCTGTGGAAGCGCAATGCTCTATCTGTACCAAAACAGCACAGCAACTGGGTGAAAAACCCGCTGCCGGCCTGAATGCAGGCATCTTATACCTCGCTTTTGTTCCTTTCGCTATTGTCGGTGTTATCGGTTATAACTGGTGGCAAAAGAACAAGAATAACTAATAACCGGCCATTCAATATTTCTGCATCTTAAACAATCTTACCGGATCAGTAATTTTTCTACTTTTTCATTGACATGCAACATATAAATACCTGCAGGCAATGATGGTAAATTGAGTGTTGTTCTTGTATTCATCAGGATCATTTTCTGTAAAACAGTTTTGCCGGAAATATCCAGCAACCGGATATCCATCATCCCGGATAAATGGCCTTCGATAAATATATTGTCATGAGCAGGATTTGGGTACACTGAAAATTTTACTTTATCACTTTCAATAAAAACACGACGCACCGGCGAATAAGAAACGGCATTTGTGTTTTTGATGATCTGTAAACGGTAAAGATCATAACCGGGAGAAGGATACCCGTCTTCGGTATTGTAATCCTGCTGTGTATCATGAGCTGTAACATTGGTTAAATTAATCCACCCGTATGTTTCACTCCATCGCTGAACAATATACCGCATCATCAGTTGTGGGTCTTCTATTCTCCATTTCAGCAATACCTTCTTTTGAACTACAGTAGCTTTGAAAGAAATTAACTGGGCTGGCAATACCAATGAACAATAGCCCGCAATGCTAAGCGATCTCCTGAAACTATAATTGCTGATCACTTGTCCATCATCTCCTGCAGCAGCCGGTTGCGCCGCAGCACAGCTTGCATCTCTTCCCGATTCAACACCTGCCAGCCCGGCGGTAATTGTATTCGTAACCGTGGGCACTGCTCCATTGAAATAGATGACACCACCACTTCCACCGCCGCCACCCGCATAGCACCTGTCGATATTGCCACCATCATTGGAATCACCACCATCACCACCATTCGCTTGTACAGTAAGACTTCCTGTATAAATGTTACCGATATCCATGATAATCGTTCCGCCGCCGCCACCTCCCCCTGCACCATCGGCTTGTGAGTTACCTCCTTTATTGCCATTGGCGCTGATCAGGTATCCGTTTCCAATAATATTGTTTGCATGAATGAAGATGATGCCACCGCCATTTGCTCCGCCCAGTGTCAGAACGCCGTTATTATTATGACCGGCGCCACCACCTCCACCTAAAAAGATCTTTTTGCCATTCCAGCTGCTTAATGCTTTGGCACCTTCTCCTTTGAATGCAGCCAGGCAGCCTGCGTTACTGGAATTACCGCCACCCATACCACCCCTGCTCAAATTACCACCACCGCCTCCGCTGTTGTTATGATTATTTCCACCACCACCACCATTGGCCGGCGCTCCGCGTCCACCGCTTTGAGATATTGCCAAGTCGGCAATGCCTTCGCCTTTGTAAGCGCCATTTTGCGGTGTGCTGAAGCTCGCATTATAAGCATACCCTGAAATGGTATTGGTGCAGGATACATTGCTTTGTACAAATGCACCGCCGCGAAACCCCATTCCATCTGCAATAATCGATTGATTCAAGGTAAGATCGTCTTCGACAAATAAAGCGATGACGCCGCCGGTACCTGTTGTATTATTCCAGGCAGGTGCAGTAATAGTGCCGGTTACGTTGGCGGATACATATTCGCCAAACTGCACCAGTTGCATTTTTCCCGCACTTGGCGAATAGGTATTCAATAATGTATGTACCATAAATACCGAATCGCCAATGATGGTGCAGATTGTTGACACTTCATAATTACCGGCTTCGGTTAAGGAAGTGGTATCTCCAAATGCACTTGAATTTGTTGTATTGATGGCCGCACCTTTCATTTGTATCAATAATACTTTGGCAGATGGATTCAATCCTGCCGTACTGCTTACACGTACACAGGCTTTCGCAGGAATGACCTCCACTACTTTTTGATACACGTTGATCGTGCCGCTGATAGTTGTTGTTTGAGAAAACAGGGAAAGAACAGGTAACAGAAGCTGGAGCCACAGTAAAGCAGCCCTGGTCAGGGAGGTATGCAAGCCTTGGTTTTTCATTGCTAAAGGATCATCTTGCAACTAAAAAAATAAGACAATTTTTCCCCGGATGAAAGGAAATACCGGCATTTCATAGGGGAAAACACTGGAAATGAGTAGAAACACGGGGTGATTGTGCAGGAAATAAGCGCGAAGGGATAGAAAAATGTGTGGATTGTTAAAGTCTGTAATAGAACACGGATAGAAGTGGATAAACGGATAAAAATGGATTTTATAAATGCCTTCTTATATCATCATGATCATCTTTGCCCACGGTTTTAACCGTGGGCAAAAAAAGAATTCAATTAAAACGACTGACAAACTGATACAGGTTAAACTGCTTTTCATTGACAATAGCTTTTGCCAGTTCGGCCTTGCTGATGTCTTTCATACGTTGCTGCTGAATGAGCCAGTAGGCCTTTTCTGCCAACAGCCTGAATCTTTAATCGGTAAGATGTGATTTGGGTAACTCATGCAGGATGATATCCAGTAACTCCTGTATCCCTTCTTTTTGCGAAGCAACCGTTTTTACTACCGGCACTTCATGATAGTGTTTACTGAAAGCAGGTGCCAGCATCAACCGCAGGTTTCTTGCAAACAGGTCTGCATCAGGACGATCAGCTTTATTGACCACAAATACATCTGCTATCTCCATCAAACCCGCTTTCATCGTTTGCACTTCATCACCGGCCTCGGGCACCATAACGACAATAGTAAGATCAGCCAGGCCCGCAATCTCTATTTCGCTTTGTCCAACGCCCACTGTCTCCACAATGATATGATCAAAGTCAAATGCTTTCATCAGGTCGGTGATCTCGATGATCTTCGGATGCAATCCACCCATCGATCCGCGGGTAGCCAACGAACGGATAAATACATGGGGATGTGTATACCAATCGCTCATTCTTATCCTGTCGCCCAGTACGGCACCAAGATTAAAAGGGGAAGAAGGGTCCACGCAAAGCACACCGACTTTTTTTCCGCCATCGGTCAATAAACCGATCAACGCATCTGTGAGTGTACTTTTTCCTGCCCCGGGAGGCCCGGTAATACCAATGATCTTTGCAGAAGAGACCGGAAGTGATTGCAGCAATAGTTCATAACCAGGATGTTCATTTTCCACCAGCGAAATACTTCTCGCCAATGCTTTTACATCACCTTGCTGAACCTGCTTTAATAATTCCATCCAGTTCATCATAAGCATAAAGATACGATATAGAAAGTACGATGTCAGGTGTACGATGTACGGCAGCTTGATAATTGTTTTTACTGTCGTACATCGTACACCTGGCATCGTACATCAAATCTCTTTTATTTATCTTGCGTCATAATGAATAGCTGGCGTACCAATCTTTTATTTGCCCTCTTTATCTTCATGATAGCGGCATTTTTTTTCTCAAGAGCCATGCTTTCAATGGGTGTGATCGCATTTGCAGGAATATCTTTTCTTCACAACGATATAAAAACTCATTTACGCACATTCTTTTCTTCCCCGGTACTATGGGGAATGAGTTTGCTGTTTGTATTGCCGCTTATCTCCGGTTTGTGGAGCGAGGATAAAAAAGAATGGTTATCTGTATTGCGGCTTAAACTGCCATTGCTTGCATTACCTCTTGCATTTGCTGCTCCTTTTTCCTTTTCCAAAAAACAATGGACCATTGCCGGGTATATTTTTATTATAGCAGTAACAGCTGGTACGCTCTGGAGTATGTCGAAATATATGGTCAGTATAGAAACGATCAATGCCTCCTACCTCAAGGCAAAATCAATTGCTACACCTTTGAACAATGATCATGTCCGGTTCAGTTGGCTGGTCAGCGCTGCAATTTTATTATGCGGGCTGATGGGCTGGCAACTGCGTAAACAACAAAGAGTGGTAAGTATATCGCTGCTTGTTTGCGCAGCCTGGTTCATTTTCTACCTGCATATACTGGCTGCACGTACAGGCTTATTCGCTCTTTATATCATCGTGCTGGGTACAGCCGCCTGGCTGATCGTATCAAAGGCAAAGCCGAAATACGGCATTGCTATTTTATTCCTGCTGGCATTGCTTCCTTTGTCTGCATACTGGTTGCTTCCTTCCTTTCAGAACAGGATAAAGTATATCATGTATGACTACGGGTATTTTAAAGAAATGCATTACCTGCCCGGTGGTAACGATGCTTCACGCGTGATCTCATTGCGCGCAGGATGGAATCTTTTAGTAGCAAATCCATTGACAGGAACAGGTACAGGAGATATTTCAACCGAAGTAAGAAAATGGGATGCGGTACATTATCCCGGTATGCTGTCGGCAGATATGATCTATCCCAGCAGTGAATGGCTGATATACGGTCTTGCCTGTGGCTGGGCAGGTGTATTGTTATTTACCATCATTATATTCCTGCCTTGTTTTACCAAACGAAAAAACAATCTGGCCTGGCTATTGTTAAACCTTACTGCTATCTCCGGTTTCTTATTTGATATGGGACTGGAAGTCCAGTTTGGTATCTTTATTTATTCATTTCTTGTTTTGTGGTGGTGGAAATGGCTGGACCCGCAAAAGCAAATACCTTTGACGAATGACTAATTTCATTCCCATATTCCCACTTGGGATTGTTGTATACCCCGATGAATCTCTCAACCTGCATATATTTGAACCGCGGTACAAGCAATTGATCAGTGAATGCTTTGAACAAAAGAAACCATTTGGCATTCCTACTGTTATCGATAATAAATTACAGGATTTCGGATCGCTGGTGTATATAATAGAAATATCAGCCACGCAGGAAAATGGTGAAATGGATATCAAAACCCGCGGAGAAAAAGTATTCCGCATTCTCGAGATCATCAAAGAAATACCGGATAAATTATACAGCGGCGCCATCGTTAACTACCCGGCCAACCATGAAGAAGGAAATGCAGAGATCATGCGGAAAGTAATGACCGGTATACGCGATCTGCATAAACTTTTAAAAGTTACCAAAGACTTTAAAAAAGCGGATGATGAAATAAAAAGTTATGATGTGGCTCATCATATCGGGATGTCGCTCCAGGAAGAATACGAATTGCTGAACCTCATGCAGGAGCGTCAACGGCAGGAATACCTGAAAAGACATCTGGCCAAAGTGATCCCGATGGTAGCCAGCATGGAGCAGTTAAAAGAAATGATAAAACTCAATGGACATTTTAAGAATCTTTCCGGATTCGATCTGTAAATTCTGATACCAATATGTCAACCACCCTCTGTTTCGATTTTGGAAATACACGCCGCAAAGCAGCCATTTTTACTAATGATATAATCGACAGGATCATTGTACTGGA
>CAMLGR010000045.1 GCA_946479615.1 uncultured Bacteroidota bacterium
TATATCGGCAGCAATATAACCACCGGTAAGTGCCAGGCTGGGATAAAGATCAGCGCGTGTAGCTTTTACTCCTGTCTCTGCTGCTTTCTTACGCAGGTCAAGTGCTGCCATATCTTTTCTGTTGGTAAGAGCCGATTGCACATATTCTTCCAGGGTTTGCAAGTTTTGTGCAGGATCGTTCATAACAGAATCAGGAACCAATTCAGTCTGGTCAGGAAGACCCAGCATCAGGTTCATATTGACATTGGCCAGTTGCCAGTTATTCTGTACATCAAGTAAGGTAAGTTCCGTATTGGAAGCCTGTAACTCTGCTTTCAATAAATCATTACGGGCAAGCAATCCATTCTTTTCAAGACTGCTGAAATCCTTTACCCGTTGTTGTGATTGTGCCAGGTTATCTTTTACCAGGTCAACGGCTGCTTTGGCTTTATACAGGTTTACATACGCTTCGATGATATTCATTGTAACACCAGCCTTATCATGATCTGCATCGAGCTTGGCAGCTTCGGCGAGATAACGGGAAGATTCGATACCATAACGAATACGGCCGCCGGCATAGATGGGTAATGAAGCATTCACAAGACCATACATCGCTTGTGATACTTTGGGCGCTTCCCCACCGGAACCGGTGCCCCCATTATCATCTTTTGTTTTTAATTTAAAATTCGCGCTGTTAAGCCGGAGATAAGAGCCGGACACTTTTACATCGGGTAACTTTCTTTCCACGGCTTCTTTCAATGCGCCGGTAGCCTGTTCTATTCTTGCCTCGCTACCTTTTAATTGCTTGCTGTTTTTAATTCCCAGGTCAACAGCTTCCTGCAGCGATAATGGTTTTTTTTCCTGTGCCTGTAAAGCCGAACAAAATAATAAGCCTGCCATGGCCAGGATCTTCAGTTTAGTCTTCATGCGTCAGTATTGCTTTAAATATTTTTTTCATTTGCTGACTTAGTTTTGCTTTTACATAAGTCATGAATTCTTCTTCGGGCATATCCTGCAGATTGCTCACTTCCCGGTAATAATGTGAGGTAGTGATCATCTGGCTCACGGTGCCGACCAGTGTCATCATCAGCAGCGTGGTATCCACATCTTTTTTAAAAAATCCCTTTTGCTGTCCTTCCTGGATCAGTTGCCCGATCAGGTGCTGGTTCCTTTTTTTCATCCCGATGATCTGTTGCGCGATAAACCCGTTGTTGTTCACCATCTGTTCCCTTACCATGACACGATGAAAACATTGCTGGCCGCTGAGTTTATCGATATACTGATCGATCAGCTTTTCTATTTTTTGAACAGGATTCAATTGTGTGTCCTCGATCATACTTACCAGTCTCAATTTGAAATATTCGCTACGATATAAAAACATAGCTTCCATTAATTTCTCTTTCGAACCGAAATAGTAAGAAATCATAGCAAGGTTCACACCAGCTGTTTCTGCGATATCACGAACGGAAGTGCCTTCGAAGCCTTTGTCTGCAAAGAGTTTCTCTGCCGCCTCCATCAATTTCACCTGCTTTTCACTGTATTCCATATAGCGTGTTTTAAAAAAGAAGGCAAAATTAAACAAATGTTTAATTAAAACAAACGTTTAATTAAATAATTTTAAGATGGAGAATTAAGTGGCTGTATTTTAATTGCTTATGTTTTAGGTGTAAAAGCGGTTTGCTATCAGGTATTAATTCCACGGAGGACCACAGAGTAATCCTCGCAGCCCTCTGCTCCTCTGCTGTCCTCCGTGGAATTAATACCTGATAGCATGCAGTACAGTCTGGTTCAGAATGTCACCATCGCTTAACATTTAAAACCTAACACCTGAAACTTTAAAAAACCAGGATTACCGTTGGCTCGCAATGAGCAGGTTGAGATCGGTATATTTCAGGTCGAAACGCTCACTAAGGTAGAAGTTCGTAAGCGCGCCTTTGAACAGGTAAATACCGCTGCGCAGATGCACCCGGTGCCAGACCAGGTTTTCGAATCCACCTTCTTCGCCCGCCTCCAGCAATAATGGCATCAATACATTACTGATCGCCTGCGAAGCTGTCCTGGCAAACCCGGAAGGAATATTAGGAACACAATAATGGATCACTCCATATTTCATGAAGATGGGATGTTCATGACTGGTGATCTCTGAAGTTTCAAAACAACCCCCACGGTCGATACTCACATCGATCACTACCGATCCCGGGCGCATATTACTGACCATTTCCTCCGTTACCACCATAGGTGTGCGACCGGTTTGTGAAGCCAGCGCTCCCACGGCCACTTCGCAGGTCTTTAATTGCTTGGCCAGCATTCTGGGTTCGATGACCGAGGTCCAGAGACGATGCCCTATATTATTTTGTAATCGTTTTAAACGATACACACTGTTGTCAAACACTTTTACCGATGCACCCAATGCCAGGGCGGCTCTTGCAGCATATTCCCCTACGATACCTGCACCGATAATAATTACCTTGGTAGGTGCAATACCGGAAATACCTCCCAGCAATACTCCTTTTCCATGATTGGCCGAGCTCAGGTATTGCGCCGCGATCAGCATGACTGCACTACCAGCGATCTCGCTCATACTTCTGACTATGGGATAAGAATCGCTGTCATCTTTTAAATTCTCAAACGAAATAGCTGTGATCTTTTTTGTCATCATGCTTTCGAGTATCTCGGCTTTCATGACTGACAAATGAATGGGGGAAATAATTACCTGGTTCATTTGGAGAAAGGGAAGATCCTCCTCGATAACAGGGGCGCTTTTTACCAGTATCGGCGCTTTGAATACCTCTTCTCTTTCGTATACGATCTTAGCGCCGGCTTCTCCGTAATCCTTATCCCGGAAATGAGAAGCTTCACCCGCATTATGCTCGATCATTACCTGGTGACCGTTACTGACCAGTACGCTGACAGCATCGGGCGTCAGGGCAATCCTGTTTTCCTGAAAAGCGATCTCTTTGGGAATACCAATCAGCATTTGTGAGCCTTTTGGTTTTATATCGAGCGTTTCTTCCAGCGTTTCATAACTAAAGGAAGTGCTGATCCGGGGTTTTTGCTGGCTCATGAAGAAGGTTAATGCGTTAAAATACCGCCTTCAAAAATAACTAATTCCGGTTGATTATGAGTTTTCGGGTGGCAGAATCCATGATTATAATTTCTATATGCAGGGTATCGTCCGGGAGCAGTCCCGGTGCCCTGTCCGGCCATTCCAGCAGGCAGGTATGACCGCTATACAGGCAATCTTCCACCCCGGCCCGCTGCGCTTCTTCCTCATCGCGCAGGCGGTAGAGATCCATATGAAATATTTTTTTTTCGATACCCTCTTCCTCATATAAATATTGATTGATGATGGAAAACGTAGGACTGCCCACTACATCCTTTATTTTTTTTATATCACAAAGCGCATGAATGAATGTCGTTTTCCCTGCCCCCATTTGTCCATGAAAAGCAAACACTTTTGTGTTGGGGGTCATTTTCCAAAATGTTGAGGCTGCTTCGCTGATATTATCCAGTGAAAAAATCAATTCCATTTACAAATTTAACTTCCAAAAGGTCTTAATTCAAAAGCCAGAATGAACAGGCCGCTATTTTTACTTACAGGGGCTCCTGCAGAACAGAGCTCCAATAACGTCTTTTACAGCCGGGTGCCTGTTATGCAATTCTGACTTTGAATTTAAATAGCAACCTCGTTGCCAATATATTCCTTCCCGGATTATAACTCCCGCCGGCCTTTTAATAATTTTGCACTCAACAGAATGACCGGTGTTTTGTTATACTAACAGGAATAAGAAATGGAAAAAATAAAATGGAAAGTCGATGGCATGGATTGCACTAATTGTGCACTTACCATCCGCAAATACCTCGAAAAACAGGGTATGGAGGATGTAAGGGTGAATTTTGCCACCGGCGATCTGAGCTTTAGCGCCAAAGAAGAAGTAAAAGCGGAAAAACTAACTAAAGGTATCAACGATCTGGGTTACAAAGTAGTTAATGCCAATGGTAATGGTCATTCACACGATCATGCAGGCCATGCGCATGATGAAGAAGTAAAAGGCGCTTTGCTTTCTTCCCACCTGCAACGCTTCTGGTTTTGCCTTCCGTTTACATTGCTATTGATGCTGCACATGATCCCCGGTGTTCATATCCACTGGCTGATGGATCCCTGGGTGCAACTGGTTCTTTGCCTACCTGTGTATATAGTCGGGATGAGTTTTTTTGGTAAAAGCGCCTGGAAAAGTTTACGCAACGGGCTGACCAATATGAATGTACTGATCGCTGTAGGCGCTACTGCTGCATTCGGGTATAGCCTGGCCGGTCATATCATGGGATTGGGAGAAGGTTATTTATATTATGAAACGGCTGCCACCATTATTACCCTGGTATTCCTCGGCAATTACCTCGAAGATGCTTCTATTGCTTCTACCCAACGCGAGCTGAAGAAGCTGGTCAAATCGCAAAAGGTAATGGCCAATATGATCGCTTTCGATGACCAGCATCGCGAAGAAATATTTCCTGTTGAAAATACAGACCTACGTGTAGGCGATCTTATTCTTATCAAAACAGGCGAACAGGTGCCCATGGATTGTAAAATACTCTGGGGCGATGCCGAAGTGAGTGAAGCGATCATCACGGGTGAAAGCTCTCCTTTACATAAAACAAAGAAAGATATATTGATCGGTGGCAGCATCCTGGAAAGTGGCACGGTCAAAGCACAGGTAACAGCTGTAGGTGATGATACGGTATTATCAGGCATCATCAATATGATGAAAGAAGCGCAGGGAGAAAAACCACCGGCCCAGCAAATGGCAGACCGGATCAGCGCCATATTCGTACCGGTCGTTATTGGTATTGCTATCCTTACGCTGATCATCAACTGGATCGTTCTCGGTGAATTTCAACCTTCGCTGATGAGAAGCATTGCTGTACTCGTGATCGCCTGTCCCTGTGCCATGGGCCTCGCTACACCTGCAGCGATTGCAGTAGGATTGGGACGCGGCGCCAAAAACGGGATCCTTTTCCGTAATGCGACCAGTCTCGAGTTATTCAAAGATATCAGGCAGGTAGTATTTGATAAAACAGGTACCCTGACAACAGGAAAGTTTGAAATAGCAAAATTCCAGTTGGCAGCGATCGGCAACTCACCACTCACGACTGACAACGAATTCAAGTCCATTGTCTATTCATTGGAGAAATATTCCAATCACCCCATTGCAAAAAGTATTACCGAACAATGGAAAACAAAAGATGAGATCAGGTGGCAACAAACAGAAGAGATCAAAGGTGTGGGAATGAAAGCTACCGATAAAGAAGGAAATATTTACCAGGCCGGTTCTTATGCTATCGCCCAACAATTGACGAATGATGATTCCCACAACGTATATATCACAAAGAATGGCCAACTATTGGGATGGATCGATATCAAAGATGAATTGCGGCCTGAATCAAGATCAGTAGTGGAGTACCTGCATAAAAAAGGTATCAAGACGATTTTATTGAGTGGTGATCGCCGTAAAAAGACAGAACAGTTAGCTGCGGAGCTTGGTATCAAAGAAGTAATAGCAGAACAATCGCCGGCACAAAAACTGGAAAAGATCAGCCAGTTATCTGCACAGGCGCCGACTGTCATGGTAGGCGATGGCATCAATGATGCCCCCGCACTGGCTAAGGCTACTGTTGGCGTATCGATGAGTGATGCTTCGCACATTGCTATGCAAAGTGCACAGGTGGTACTGACAAGGAATGGATTGAAGAATTTGCCTATGTCATTAGGATTGGGCAGGCATACTTACCTGACGATCAAACAAAATCTTTTCTGGGCATTCTCCTATAATATCGTAGCTATTCCTGTTGCGGCTTTTGGATTACTGGGAATTTATGGGCCTACTTATGGTGCATTGATCATGGCCCTCAGCGATGTTGTACTGGCGATCAATTCCGTAAGATTATTTATTAAAAAGGTAGATTAAATCTCTCTAGGTTATAAGGCTGTATTGACAATTATTGCAATAAACTGTGTATAACCTGCCGCCTACATTCCCATCAATCTTCTTAGTTTCGATGCCGTGACAGAGAATATAGATCAGATACTAAAACAATATTGGGGTTTTGATACATTCCGCCCGTTGAAGAAAGACATTATCAATTCTGTATTGGCGGGACAGGATACATTAGCTCTTTTACCCACCGGCGGTGGCAAATCATTATGTTACCAGGTGCCGGCCATGTCACAGGAAGGTATGTGCCTGGTGATCTCTCCGCTGATCGCTTTGATGAAGGACCAGGTAGAAAATCTCCGCAAAAAAAATATCACTGCTTATTCCATTCATTCAGGGATGACACGAAAGGATGTGATCCATACCCTGAAAACTGTTACTGAAAGCAATTGCAAATTTTTATACGTATCTCCTGAACGGTTAGAGACTTCTTTATTTAAAGAATACCTGCCGGGAATGCTCATCAACCTGGTAGCAGTGGATGAAGCGCATTGCATCTCGCAATGGGGATATGATTTCCGTCCTTCTTACCTGCGCATCGCTGCCCTGCGTGAAGAGTTGAAAGGTGTTCCCGTACTCGCACTCACCGCTTCTGCTACCGAAGAAGTACAAAAAGATATTTGCAGTAAACTAACAGCGCCTTTGCCGGCATCGCCTGTATGGAAAGTATTCCGCCAGTCATTTGAACGTCCCAATCTTTCTTACAGCGCTTTTCATGTGGATTCAGGAATAACTAAAATACTGGAGATACTGGGTAAAGTACCGGGCACTGGTATCGTGTATTGCAAAAGCCGTAAACGCACCAAAGAGATCAGCGACCTGCTGATATTGCATGGTATTGCTGCTGATTATTATCATGCCGGTCTGAAACAGGAAGAACGCAACCGGAAACAGGAAGACTGGATCAATAATAAAATAAGAGTGATCGTTTGCACCAATGCCTTTGGAATGGGCATCGACAAACCCGATGTACGTTCAGTGATCCATGCCGACACACCCGATTGCCTGGAAAATTATTACCAGGAAGCCGGTCGTGGCGGCAGGGATGGTAAACGATCTTACGCCGTTCTTTTATACAATGACCTTGACCTGCTTGAGTTAAAAGAATTACCACAACAACGTTTCCCCTCGATACAGGATATAAAAAACGTGTACCAGGCAGTCGCTAATTATTTACAGATACCAGCGGGTGGCGGAGAGGGGCAATATTATTCGTTTGATATCAGCGATTTTCTAAAAAAATTCAAACTGAATAGTAATACCGCGCTCTATTCATTAAAAGCATTGGAACAGGATGGATGGCTGACTTTTAATGAACAGGTATTCCTGCCATCAACAGCACGGTTTATCACGGGTAAAGAACAATTATACCGGTTTGAAAAAGAACAACCCGGATTGGAGCCGCTAATCAAAGTCTTGTTGCGCAGTTATGAAGGCATTTTCGATCATTCGGTTTTTATATCCGAGAAAATGATTGCCTGGTTGATGAAAGAGGACCAGGCAGATATAAAAAACAAACTGAATCATTTACATAATACCGGCATGATCGAATATATCCCGCAAAAAGATACGCCGCAGGTATTGCTGTTACGGGCGAGAGTAAAAGCGGATGATGTGTTCATTAATATGGCCGCGTACAAACAACGGAAAGAAAAATTGCAGCAGCGGATACAGGAGATGATCAATTATGTAAAAGAAGAAGCCGGTTGCCGCAGTTTGATGATCGGTACTTACTTTGGCGATAAACATATCAAATCATGTGGCGTTTGTGATAATTGTTTACGGCAGAAAGGGATCACGATCAATAAAGAAGAGTTTGAAACGATCCACCACCGGATCGTGAATATTGTAAAATACGAATCGCTGCCTGTCCGTGAACTGTTGATGAAATTAAATGGTATCAAAAAAGAAAAAGCGTGGAAAGTGCTGGAGTTTTTACAGGCCGAGCATAAGATCGGTATCGATAATAGCGGGTGGGTGAATTTGAAATCGGTTCACTAGGGTGTTTCACGCAAAGAGGCAAAGGTTTCGCAAAGACGCTAAGAAATAATTATAAAGGCACTGATCTATAGATCAGTGCCTTCTTTTTTGAATAACTTCCAGAAACTCTTTTGCGCCTTTGCGAAACCTTTGCCTCTTTGCGTGAAACCCTAAAACAAACTCTTCCTGCTTTTTCCTCCCACTCCCAATGCCCCCAGCAATGAACGCACAATAGAATTACCCGCTGTTCGTGTCATACTCTTTACAATCGGGTTATCAAAAAATCCTTTCTCTTCTTTCGTTGTTGCCTTCGATTTTTTATCTTCTTCCTGTTGCTTTTTGATCTCCTCGGTTTTCTCCGCCGCATGATTCAATTTATCCGTCAGGATCTCATATGCGCTCTGGCTATCGATCACCTGGTTGTATTTTGCCGCGATCTTTGATTTGCCCACAATACCATCGATCTCTGTCGCGGTAAGAATATCCATACGGCTGCGAGGCGGGCAAAGCATCGTATGCACCAGCGGTGTAGGAACACCTTTTTCATTCAATGAAGTAATGAAGGCTTCACCTATACCTAACTGCGTCAGTTCATCCTCGGTTTTATAAAATTCGGATATGGGATAGTTTTCTGCCGTTTGTTTGATCGATTTCCGGTCAGCCGCCGTAAAGGCCCTTAGCGCATGCTGCACTTTCATTCCCAGTTGTGCTAGTACAGAAGCCGGTATGTCCATGGGATTTTGTGTACAGAAGAAAATGCCGATCCCTTTGGAACGGATCAGCTTGATCACCGTTTCTATCTGCTGCAATAATTCACTGCTTGCTTCCTGGAAGATCAGGTGCGCCTCATCGATGAATAATACCAGTTTCGGTTTTTCCAAATCGCCTTCCTCCGGCGATGTAGCATATAATTCGGCCAGCAATTGAAGCATGAACGTGGAAAATAATTTCGGACGATCCTGCAAATCGGTTACCCGCACAATGGAGATCATACCCCGGCCATCATCACTGATCCGCATCAGGTCATCCACTTCAAAACTTTTTTCTCCAAAAAAGACATCGGCTCCCTGTTGCTGCAGTTCGATCACTTTCCGCAGGATCGTACCGGTAGATGTAGTGGATATCTTTCCATACTCCTTTTCCAGCTCTGCCTTCCCTTCATTGCCGACATACTGAAGTACTTTGATAAAATCTTTTAGATCGAGGAGCGGCATTTTATTGTCATCACAATACTTGAATAATATCGCTACCAGTCCGCCTTGTGTATCATTCAATCCTAATATTTTGGATAAAAGCACCGGTCCGAATTCACTTACGGTGGCACGCATGCGGACACCTTTTTCCTGGCTGAGTGTCAGCAGGTCGACCGGGAAACCGGCAGGTTTATAGTCAATGCCTATTTTCTGGCAACGTTCCGTGATCTTGTCATTGGTAACACCGCTGGCAGCAATACCACTCAGGTCGCCCTTGATATCCATCAGCACCACGGGTATGCTGGCATCGCTGAGCGATTCACTGATCACCTGCAGGGTCTTTGTTTTCCCCGTACCGGTTGCACCTGCAATCAGACCGTGGCGGTTCATTGTTTTCAGGGACAATTTTACCGTTGCACCCGGCACTACTTCTCCATCGAGAATGCCAGCGCCAAGGATGATGGATTCTCCTTTGAAACCATACCCATCCTGTACAGATTTGAGAAAAGCGTCTTTGTTTGCCATATATGAATTTATAATTGATCTAATGCCTAACTACATCGAGTGCTATCTTCCAGCCATCTTTTTCATGCCGCCAGATACGCATATAATTATCGTGCTTACCACCCAATACAGTACTGCCATATACACAACCCATATCAAGACCAGGCGATAAGACCCATCCATCAATATTAAACTGTATAGCGGATGCAGTAGTATTGATTATTGAATCCTGCATTGCTCCGGCGACCGCGGGCAAATACCCGTTCCGGTTCAGGAAGCTCGTAGCAGAAAGATATTTTTTATAGGCATCGGCTGGATTCGTATTATATAAACGAATGAATCCTTTTTCTGCCTGTATGAATGAAGCTGTATCTGTTTTTTTTACCGCAGTTTTAGGGGCTGTAATTTTTATTACTTCGTTAGCAGGCGCAACAGGCGACTGATCCGTTCCCAAATCAACCAGGAACACCCATTTCCCTTCCTTGTTGGTATGCCAGAGCGTAGAATAATATCCCCTTGCAACGATACTATCGGAAGGGCCGGTCAATTGTAATGTCCAGGGACCAGTCGTATATCCAAAATCATTGGAAACAGATATTTCTGCTGAAGCAGGATACCAATTCAGGAATACCCGGTTTCTTTCCCTGTTGCTCCAAACACGAACGCCATTTTCAGGTTTGCCTTTATCAAACACGAGGGAATTGTTATCCATAAAAGCCAGGAACGCTTTTTTAACACCATTGGTCATGGAAGAATCGGCAAAACTTTGTTCTGCATGAATCAAACCTTCCATTCCTTTTTGTGCAAAAGAAGGAATAACAAGCAGTGTCAGAAAATATAAAAGAAGCGTTCTTCTCATATTTACTATAAATCTTCTTCGCGTTCCAGCATCAGAATAGCACTTTGGGGGACGATGAAATATTTTTCATTTTCATACATCACTTCGGTAGCGGCGCTGATCAGGAAAATAGCCAGGTCACCTTCTTTTACCTGTAGCGGAACATACTTTATTTTTTCCTCCTCGCCTTTCCACGATTCATCTTCAATGGGCATGGGAATAGCATAGCCAGGGCCTGCCTTGATCACGTATCCCTGCTGTACCTTTTCGCGTTCCTGCACACCGGGTGGAAGGTATAATCCACTGGCGGTGCGTTCGTCGGGACGGGTAGGTTTGATCAGCAGGCGGTCACCAATTACAATCAGCTTTTTTAAACGGTTATCGGGTGTGATATGCATAATTAGACCAAATGTAGAAAATCCGGGGATGACTAATTTTGAAATTTTGGCCCTATACAGCTCTTTAACGCCTCTTAACAAAATATTATTTACCTTCCTGCCGGTTTGGCAAAGGATTTACATTTATTTGCCATCTCACTTACGGGTGGTTGTAAAACTGCCCATAGTTGATTCAAGAACCTTAAAGAACTAAACTTTAACTACATGGACGCGAAAAAACCTAAAATCTTATTGTGCGAGGATGATCCTAATTTAGGGAGTGTGCTGAAGAATTACCTGGAATTGAATGATTATGATGTAACGCTAGAAAGAGATGGCCGTCTTGGACTGGCAGCTTTTCAACGGGAAAAATTCGATCTCTGCCTGCTCGATGTGATGATGCCCAATATGGATGGATTCACCCTGGCAGAAGAGATCCGCGATGTAGATCCTGATATTCCCCTGTTCTTCCTGAGTGCCAAAACAATGAAGGAAGATATCATCCAGGGTTATAAACTGGGCGCCGATGATTATATCACCAAACCTTTCGACAGCGAAGTATTGTTACTAAAAATAAGAGCGATCCTCAAACGCAATGATGAATTGAATAAGGAAAGTGAGAATAAAGAGTTCGATCTCTCTACCTATCATTTCAATCCCAAACTGCGTCAACTGATCCACAGCGGTGTTACCCAAACATTATCTCCCAAGGAGAATGAACTGCTGAAAATGCTGGCAGAACATTTGAATGATCTGCTGCCACGTGACCAGGCATTGAAAAAGATCTGGGGCAGTGATACCTATTTCAATGGCCGCAGTATGGATGTATATATTGCCAAACTACGGAAATACCTGAAAGACGATCCCAAAATTGAAATCGTGAATATTCATGGGAATGGATTCAGGTTGGTAGTGCAGTAAGGATCGTCAAAATTAAAAAGTCAAAAACAAAAAGGATTTACTACTGTAGTAAATCCTTTTTGTTTTTGACTTTTTAATTTTGAATTTATCTTATGAAAACAGCGTATTCTCTGTTCCCGGTCCCGATAATTTCAAATGCTCATACGCTTTTGCCGTTACTTCACGGCCACGGGGAGTACGTTGTAAAAATCCTTCCTGTATCAGGAATGGTTCATATACCTCTTCGAGCGTACCGGCTTCTTCTCCTACCGCCGTTGCGATCGTGCCGATGCCAACAGGTCCTCCTTTAAATTTATGAATGATGGTCAGCAGGATTTTATTATCCATATCATCCAATCCATATTCGTCTACATTCAGTGCTTTCAGTGCATGCTGTGTAATTCCTAAATCAATATCTCCATCATTCAATACCTGTGCAAAATCCCTGACCCTTCTCAGCAAACCATTGGCGATCCTGGGTGTGGCCCGGCTCCGTCCTGAAATCTCTGCGGCAGCTTCTGCGCTGATCCGTACATTCAGAATACCGGCCGAACGAAGAATGATGCGTTTAAGTACATCAGCTGAGTAATATTCCAGTCTCGATTTAATAGCAAATCTCGAAAGCAGGGGCGCTGTCAGCAAACCGCTGCGCGTAGTAGCGCCGATCAGGGTAAATGGATTGAGGGTAAGCTGGATACTTCTTGCATTAGGACCAGTATCGATCATGATATCGATGCGGTAATCTTCCATAGCTGCATAGAGATATTCTTCCACTACCGTACTTAAGCGGTGAATTTCATCGATGAATAAAACATCATGGGGTTCCAAACTCGTAAGCAATCCTGCCAGGTCGCCGGGTTTTTCAATCACAGGCCCCGATGTTTCTTTGATATTTACACCGAGTTCATTGGCGACGATACGGGAGAGCGTGGTCTTTCCTAAACCCGGGGGGCCATGGAACAATACGTGATCAAGCGCCTCTCCGCGCATTTTGGCAGCCCTGATAAATATGCGCAGGTTCTCGATGATCTGTCCCTGCCCCGCAAAATCCGCGATATGTGTAGGGCGGATATTGTTTTCAAATTCCTTATCAGCCGAATTTAAAAACTCTTTATCACTGCTCAGATTGGGATTGGACATGAACTGTTTGATTAATAGTTGTAAAGCTAATTAATTAGCAATTAAGAGTTATAAATTATAAATGAAGGTCACCGTTGATAATTCTTATTTTTAGGTATGACTTTCACCGAATTTCAGCAAAGCCTTGATGCAGCGCAGCCACCTGCTTCCCTTTCACCCTATCTGGTTTCCCTGTGGCACGATGGAAAAGAGAATTGGGAAAAAGCACACACGATCATCCAGGATATCGAAGACAATACAGCTGCATGGATCCACGCATATCTCCACCGTAAAGAGGGCGATACCGGTAATGCAGATTACTGGTACCGGAAAGCCGGCCGCAAACAACCTGCTGTTTCATTACCCGAAGAGTGGAAGGAAATTGTAACAGCTTTATTGTGATACGGCAAACTGCATCAGTTGTAATATCGTGTCCGGGTCAGGACAATTACCGAGATACCGATCCTTCTCCGAAAATTTACAAACGCCTGGATAATCACCTTTATGTTCACCGATGTCTTTTATCAACTGGAAATGAAGATGCGGCGGCCAGTGACCATTTTCTGCTGCGACACCCAATTCGGCAAAAACAGTTCCTTTGGAAATATGATCTCCTTCCGAAAGTTGTTGCAATGACCGGAGACTTAAATGACCGTACAATGTATAAAAACGATCCTCCTCCAATGTATGTGATAGTATAATGGTTGCTCCGTAATCTCCGCGGTGATCGTTAAAAGCAAAACTATGTACAACTCCATCCAGTGGCGCCGAAACCGGCGTGATCGCTTTCCCCCAGATATCAATTCCTAAATGAAGTCTGCGCGGTTCTTCGCCGGGTTCGCTATCAAAAAGATGACTGCGGCTATAAATGGTGCGGTGTTCGGCATACCCGCCGATCCCATATAACGAATCAGACCCCGTTAGCTTTTTATCGATATAGGAACTGAATAATGCTGTATCATTTAATATCTCTTCTGTCAGTTCCTTATTCGTTCCGGTAAAATCGAGCAGGAGCAATTTATTGGTAGCGGGATCAAAAGGGATAATTGTCTGAACCACGATTTATAGGATTTTGGAACTAGTGGAATAAAAAATTCATTTTATAGAACCTCAGGCTAATATCATCCTTTTCCTCTTAATCCCAAAAATCCTATAAATCATGATTCAGATAAAAAAAGGCACCTCATTGCTGAGATGCCTTACCAGGATTGAAAAAATATATTTTACTTAATGACCGATCAGCACTTTAAATCCTTTAATCTCTGATCTGACGCCGCCATTATAAGAAAACTGAACCATATACGAACCTGCAGGGAGGTAAGTCAGGTTAACAGGAACAACTCTTCCGAATGCCAGTCCGCTGAAGTCCTGCGTATGAATAAGCGTACCACCATTGGTAAACACTTTCATCGTCAGTTTATTGTACAACGAGCTATTGACACGGAAATTAAACTGTCCGCTGCTTGGGTTTGGATAAACGATCAATGCATTATCCCTGAGCAATATCATTCTTTCAGGGCAATCCTGTACCGTAGCCACAATCGATTTGGTGCTGGTACAACCCAAACCATTCGTGGAAGAGTAGGTCAGGTTAAAGTTGCCTGTAGAAGTAGCTCCCGGAACAAAGTTAGATCCTGAAACTCCTAATCCTGTCCAGGTACCACCTGCCGGTGTAGCTGATAATGTGATCAGCTCATCTGTCAGGCAGATCTTGGCTGGCAATGGCGTGATATTGATAACAGGATTTGAATTAACTGTTACAGTTACCGCCTTGGTATTGGTACAACCTGTTAACTGATCGGTTGTAGTGGCAGTATACGTAGCGTTAGCATCAGGTTTCGCATAGATAGAATAAGTATTGCCACCTGTATAACCGAGCGTAGCGGCTGCATCGGTAAATAATCCAGTAGCAGGTGTCCATGTCAATGATGGGTTCGGGAATCCATACATAACTGTGATCGACCAGCCTGTCAATGTACCTACATCGAACTGTGCATTATCACTTAATGCGATCGTCCAGTTTCCATTACCTAATGCATACATATCGGAGAACCTGGTTGCATTTGATACATACCCTGCAGGGCCTACACCGGATGCTGCATCAGGGGCATACGTGCCGGTAAATGGTGCACCTACTGTTGGGATAGAGGCTGTAGCCGTCGAATTCACTACCATATTGGTTATATCTTCTTCGAACAATCCTCCTTTGCGATTAAACAGGTTCAGCACTTTACCATTTGGCGCTTTCAGGTTAACGATATAATCACTTACCCACGTGTGGGTAGCGTTAACCGTAACACTAATGCCTGTCAATTGTGCTCCTGCCGGAACACCACTAACAACCAATGTATGAGTAGCGCCTGTTGGACTATTATCAGGAACAGCTACTGTGATAGCACCTGATGAAACAGCCGGTAGTGTAACCGGTGCAGGAGGCGGTGTAGTGAATTGCGAACTTAACTGTACTGTTGCGCCTGCGCAGATAGCAGGTGTTGCCGGTGTTACGATAGCTGCTGTAGGTGTTGGATTCACAAAGAACGAAGTCGTATATGCATCGTTACCGGTTTCAGGATCGCTGGCTGAATTGGTAGCTACAGTAACATTATAAACACCGGTCACAAAACCGAATGCAGGTAATTCTACATTCAGAGTTTTACCCGGATCGAGTGTGCCCGTATTGATGGTTGTTGATACAGAGCCGGCGCCGGTTCCTGTAATAGCAGCTGTTACTGTAACAGGATAAGTAGCAAAATTGAGTGGAGTGATATTATAGTTCCTGATCGTTGCGTTGATCACGCTGGACCCAGGACAATTTGGTAACGTTGCAGTAGTAACACCTGCATCTACAACTGGCGTTACTTTCACAGAGATATCATCGATGTACAGGAAGGCCTGGTCAGGATCGGAAAGCGCATGGAACCCGATATAGTATACACCTGTTGTGGCCGGTGTGAAATCAACAATAGCAGAATCCCATGGATTCGCAAGCGCCGTTTCAATATCCAGGTTAGAATAAATGGTATTGGTCATGGCTGTATGATAAGCCTGTGTACCATATTTCACTTCCAGTTTTTCAAACCAGGTAGGACCATCTGAACCTTTATAGAAGAATTTCAAACGGTAAGATGTTCCGCCTGTCAGATTAAGTCCCTGCATATACATCCAGTCATCAGCACCACGTGATGGATCCTGTGCATCATATAAATACTTACCTACGTTCACAGGTGATACATAGGTCTGGTTACTTGTTCCGGCAGCCGTTGTCCATCTGCCGCCTGTTGCATTCGGATCAGGTCCGCTGTTGCCATTCACATCTTCCATACTTGTACAACTGGGCATACCTGCTGTCGGAACTGCAGAAGAGAAATCCTGCAGGTAAGGAACGTTCACGGCATCACAGAGCGAAGCAGCAGTGATTTTCACATTGGAGCTGTAATCAGATCCTGGTGTACATTCTCTTCTTACATATATGTCATAAGTAGTTCCTGCAGTAAGACCATTGATAGTGATGGGTGATGTTGCACCGGTAGCGATCGTTCCGCCACCAGCTGTTGCACCGGTACCAGGCACAAAACCAGGTGCTCCGTATTCTACAATAAATGAAGTACCAGGCGAAGTGAAGTTCACCATCATGGTAACAGGTAAAATAGCCAAGGCATTTACATTGGTTGGTTTAGGACAGCTTGGCGCAGCAGAAATAGTTACATCATCGATGGCTACACCGCGGCCAAATAATTCTGTTCCTTCAAAGGCGATATAATAATCACCGGTAGTGGAATTAGGCAACAGCATTTCTATTTGTGTCCATGTTCCCACACTGTTGGAATAAACAGCATTGGGAAGAAGTTCCCAGGTGCCGCCAGCCGATGTTTTATAATAAACACTCAACTGGTTCTGATCGCCCAGCCAATCCTGGTTGGCATACCAGAAGCTAAGCTGTGCGCCGAAAGCAGGGTTCAGGCCGGTGAAGTTAAGTTGTGGTGAGATCAGCAAGGCAACATCGCCTGTACCATTACCAAAATGTCTTGCATTAACAGTACCGGAATGTGCTGCAGTAATCGAACCGCCGTTACCAGCGCCTGCACCATAGGTCCAGTTGGTAGTACCCGTGGTTATTTCGGTTGTCCAGCAGGAACGTGTAGTGCTTGCCGCTTCAAATGTTTCTGTATAAGGGAAGGTAGCAATAGCATTGCAAAGTGTTCTGAAATTGCCTGCATTGGTATTACTGCTGAAGATACCGCCGCCGCAATCCTGTCTCACATACAGATCATATAATGTATTCGGTGTTAAACCTCCGATAGCTACTGCAGAAGGACCGCTGATGACGATACCACCAACACCTGCTGTTGCCCCTGTGCCGGGAGTAAATCCGGGAGGGCCATATTCCACGTAAGCAGTGCCTGTAGCTGTGAAAGAAACACTGGCTGAAGTAGTAGTGAGTGCGGAAATAGTAACATTGGTTGGATTGATACAGGCAGGTGTTACGATATTCACCGTATAATCTTCTGCCTGGCCATAACCATCTGCGTTACATGCACTACCCTGTGTATTGAATTTTTTAACGATACGCATTCTTGTGTTTCCATCGAGCGCTGCAGCCGGAACCAGGATGCTAAGCGCCGCCTGCACAGCATCTGTACCAGTAGAACTGGCAATCGGCCCTATATAATATCCTTCACCTGCATCAGTAAACACACCATTCTGGTTCCAGTCAAAAAATGCTGTTATATGTGTAGTGAACGGCCCGTTTGTATTTCCTTTTACAGTAAGTGTATAAGATTGTCCTTTCAGTACATGGCCCACAATGGAAGTAAAGTTTTCCAGTTGTGGCGATGCATTGACAGCGCCCGGAGTGGCATTATTTATATCAGCGAAATTTACCAGTGTGATAGGTTCTACATCATTGGTGAAAACAACAGGGCAATAACAATCGAGTAATCCACCCTGTACCACTTGTAAAACAGTAGAGTAAGCATCTACACCGCTACAAGTCATTTTACGGCGATAGAAAGTAGTCGCAGTTTGTGTGATGGATGCCGTAGCTGAAGTTGCACTGGCAACCGGTGTCCACGATGCTAATCCATCAGGAGAAGATTCCCATTGGAAAGAAAGTCCTGTTCCAAAACTTGCTCCTGTTACAGAAAGATTGAAAGCAACACCTGAACAAGCTGTTATTACGGATGATTGCGTGGTACCACCCGCCAGTGAACCTGGTACGCAAGGTGGTGGTGCTACCCATTGATACGTCAATCCGCTGGTTGGCATGCCTGGTGTAGCGGCTATTGTACTATAACTTTGTGTATTGTTATTGGCAGTGCTGGCTGCAGAAGCAGTAAAGCTGGTAGCGCTGTTATTTGTTCTGCCGGCAAATACTGTATTCGTTGCACCACGCAGACCAATCTGTGGTGATCCTGTCGATTCTGTACTTCCGATAAGATATCCAAGGTTACCTCCGTATACGATCTTCACTGCATTGGAACTTTCAGCGAGGCGGATCTGGTAATCGAATACGTAAGCATTGCTGGTTGAACTGGAATAGGCAGGTCTGAATTTTGACCACTGAATAACGATTTCCCTTGTAGGAGCAGTACCTACGGTTTCCCATCTCAGTTCACCGGTCTGACCGGCAATATTAAAAACAGAATTCACATCCATACCCCAGGCAGCAATAGCGCCGCTGTAACCTGCTGTACTGCTGATAGGCGTATAATTCGATGTGGACGGCGCTGTAGCACCAAAAGTGATATATCCGTTTGTATTAACTGTACAACCTGTATAGCCTGTGCCGTTAAATGTAAACGTGAAAGGAAAACTTCCTGTTGCAATCGTGAAATTCTGGTCATCAAGTCCTGAAGTTCCGTTACCGGTTGGTACACCTAACACTGTACCGCCCGTGATAGCAGTATATGTTCCTGAAGATTGAGTAAAAAGATAGGTATTAACCAGTTGTGCAGAAGACGTGGTGGCTGTAATAAATGCAATAAAGGAAAGAAGTGCAATGTAAATCTTTCTCATAAGCAGAGTTTATGTGATTGGTTGTAGTTAAAAGTGGCAGTCCAGAGGAAATCGGCTTTTGGAAAGATATTTATTTTTTCCGTTTTAACAATTTTTCTACACTCTTTTTCTTTGTCTGAAAAGGCGTTTTCAATCATCAATTTTTTATACCTGTTTTCATGCTTTCTAAGTGCTTTTCTCTATTTATTCAGATAGATGGCATACTAGGAAAAGCCTCTTTTCGTTTAATAATAACTCTCTTTCTTATCTAAAAATCAGCGCTTTGAAAAGAAAAAGCCTTATCCGTATCCTGGTCGTAACTGTTGCATTTGCAACCTGTTTGCTGTCACAAGCCCAGATGGTCACCGGTGTGTGGACAGGAAAGATCAACAAGCAAAAAGCAGAGGTGAAAATTATCCAGCATGGCGATAGCCTGGCAGGCACTTCTTATTATTATGAAAACGCGACGCATTATCGCCGCTACAGCATTAAAGGCTACTTCGATCCCAACACCAACGAAACAGTTTGGTGGGATGATCAACTCATTGAAGAAAGAACAGGACGCGCTTCCACACCCGGCAAAGTGCCATTGCTTTCAAGAGCAGATTTCAATTGTCCCGGCGGTGGCAAAATGATGCTGGATGGAAAAACAGGCACCACTGATGATGAAAATCCAAAAGCAGATCTGCATCTCGATAAAACAGACAACGGAATTTTTTCTGATGAATGGGATTATGTGATCGATAATTATCTTGCCGGCGCCAATGATCCTGATATCATCGATAGCATTGCAGCCATCGCTTATCAACCAGTCCCTGCACCCCGCGAAAAAACAGTGATCGCTCCACCACAAACTATCCAGGCACCATCACCGGTAATATCCAGGAGTGAGCCTGCTCCTGTTATCAAAGAAGAAAAACCGGCAGCAGCACCAACGATCGAAGAGAAATTTACGGCGCGCAAAAAAGTATTTGTAAAAGAAATACCACTGGCCGGCGATTCCATTGAATTACGTTTCTATGATAATGCGGAAATTGATGGTGATTCGATCTCGCTGTTCCTTAACGATAAACTTATTTTCCAGCATATACGATTGCTGGGCAGTGCGTATACGATCAAACTGGCGGTAAAAGATATGAATGATACCAATGAATTGATCATGGTGGCAGAAAACCTGGGATCGATTCCCCCTAACACATCTTTCATGGTAGCGGAAGTAGATAATATCCGTTATGAAGCAAGATTGGAAAGTACAGAAGGCAGTAGTGCGATGATACGTTTTGTGAAGAAGCCCGGGGGGCAGTGAGGTTTTATTCCTCTACTAAAAGTATCTTATCCTTTCATCTGCCCCATCCTTCCTATCCGCCCAACATATATAGATGATGTTATGCAGATCGCAGGAGGAATGGAACACGGATAGAAGTAGATGGATATAAAATGATTTTTTTACTGCGGTTGTATTACCATACGATTTGGGCCAGAACGGAGAAATGATCGGAAGCATAACTGCACTGCCAGGATTCGGAGATTGTAGCATGCTTAAGTACTTTGCATTTTCCTTTGACAAAAATATGATCGATCGGGAGATCGTCGATCTCTTTCGCACCAAATGCGGTGAATGTTCCCGTCGGACCATAATGCGGCGTTACAGATAATGCTTTGGTATCTGTGAGATGAAGCGGATTAGCTGCATCTGTGATCACCTGTATCGGTTCATCAGTAGGTTTGGCATTGAAATCACCGGTAACAACTGCAGGAATCGTACCTGCGATTTCCTTTACCTTTTCCAACAACATTCTGGCGCTTTCTCTTCTTGCTATTTTACCGATATGATCGAAATGCGTATTAAAGGCAAAGAATATCTTTTTTGTTTTTTTATCCCTGAATTTAGCCCAGGTCACTACTCTTGTGTACGCCGCATCCCAACCCTTTTTACCAGGCTCCGTCGGCGTTTCAGACAGCCAGAAGGTATTGCTTTGTAATGCCTGCAAACGGGTTGAATCGTAAAATATAGCAGAGTATTCTCCTTTCTCTTTTCCGTCATCCCTTCCCACCCCTACATGCTTGAATCGAGGCAACCGTTCTTCAAGGTCCAGTATCTGCTGGTGCAATGCTTCCTGCACACCCAGTAATTGTATATCATGAAAAAGGATCTGCGAAGCCGCTTTGTCTTTCCGGTATATCCAGGCATTTAAACTATCCGATAAGTTGGCATAACGGATATTAAATGTCATTACATTGAGTTGCTGTGCGATGCCATTCATGGTAAAAGACAAAAAGAGCAGTGCGATGATATATTTTTTCATACGGCTATTTTATTTACAGTCCACCTTATTCAATACTATAAAGATCGGTTAGATTTATTATCTCACCACACGAAAACCCTGGTTGCTGAAAGAAGCATGCACACTCATCCGGCCAATATCATACGAATTGAAAAAATTACAGGCATCACGGCTGCACCACCAGGACCCACCCCGTGCATGAACTACAGTTTTGCTTTCACCCGGTTTCAGTTGACCGGTACAAAATTCAAATACATTTCCATACACATCATACAATCCCCAGGGATTGGGAGCAAAACTCCCGACTGGTGAAGTATACATATACCCGTCACTGCTATCGGCCTGCAGGTGATTATGATTGTGCCAGATATTGGCATATTTATTTATCTCCGTACTGGTATTCCCAAAGAAATAATCACCGGAAGAACCTGCTCTTGCTGCGATCTCCCATTCTTCGAGGGATGGCAAACGTTGCTTCGCCCATTTACAATACGCCATGATATCACTGTAGCTGATACAAGTAACAGGATGATCCATTTTATTATCGATTCCTCCGCGGCTCACACCATTCGGATAACGCCAGTAAGCTGTCGAATCGTTGATCCACTCAAACTCATCCAATCCCGGCTGAAATACCATTGCATTGTGCATCCGTTCCGCATCCGTTTGATAAGAAGTGGCGAGAATGAATTTTTCAAACTCCTTATTGGTTGTTTCGGTAGCAGCAATAGAAAAACTATCCGTCTGCACCACGCGTTGAGGATTAAGACCATGACCTTTTTTACCAATCGTATATCGTCCTTTAGGTACCAATACAAAAGCCTTTGTTTGTTGCGACCACAGGTTAATAGCCGGAAAAACAAACAACAGTATACATACCGTGATCTTATTTTTTACCATTATAAAAATCAGTGGCCCGTTTGATGATCAGTTCCTCGTTGGGTATATTAAAAGAAAGATAGTTGCCATACATCGCATCTTCGCCATATAATTTTCTATACGCAGCCGATGCTTCGAATGGCGGGTATTTGCTTTCCATCATGATCAGCATCATCAGCGTCAGCAGATCATGATCTTTTTTCTCAATGTTATATGTATTGATAATAAAAGGGATCATTTCTTTTGCATTGATAACATGTAGTGCCTGTTTATAATTCAAGCCCATTCGTTTGGTCCTTGTCACCGATTCTTTTATCAGCGCCATAACCGAATCACGGTTATTGGTGAAAAAATCCAGTTGACGCTGGCTCCAGGCAAGCTCATCGAATGCATCGGGAAGATGAGCGAATATTTTTTTCTGTTCATCCTGTATTGGCGGTTCCGCATCACAATTCTGGCTATACGATTCTGCATGGATCATGTGATAGGTAAATTTCTCCCGCAGCGAAAGCGCCTGGTATACTTTATTGCTTAATGGCCACTCTTCTTCGTAATCATCCATTTTTTTCACTTTGATCACAGCGATCTGTGCCTTCACTTTAGCCAATCCATACGGAGGCGTAGTTGTTTTTATGCGATAGTCGTGGTAAGCCTGGCTCTCCGGGCTGGCTTCTTTCCAGACCATCATGGTATCCTCCGCAAAGCTGGCACTATCCTGTGCAAAAAGATAAGCAGGTAACAATAATGCGAAGAGCAGGAATAGGCGCTTCATAAGAAGAGTTTTGTTAAAAGTAAAAATTAAAAGGTCAAAAATCAAAAAGAGTGTCCCCTGATGGAATGTCTTTTTGATTTTTGACCTTTTAATTTTTACTTTCCAGGTCTTATATCACAACATTGATCATTTTATTCTTCACATAGATGATCTTTTTCGGCTGCTTGCCTTCGAGCCATTTTTTCACGGTCTCATCAGCCAGTACAATCTCTTCCACCTGCGGTTGTGTCGCATCGAGCGCGATAGTAAGCTCCGTTCTTGTTTTACCATTAATGGCAACAGGATAGGCTTTGGAAGATTCGCGGACATATTTTTCTTCGAAAGCAGGGTAATGTGCATTGAGCACAGAGCCAGCTTCTTTACCTGCATGTAATTGCTGGTAAAGTTCTTCTGCAATATGAGGTGCATAAGGCGCCAGCAGGATCAACAATGGTTCGAGTATCGCCCGCTTATGACATTTCAGATCGGTCAGTTCATTGGTAGCGATCATAAAACTGCTGACACCGGTATTGAAACTGAAACGTTCTGTATCTTCTTCTATCCTTTTAATGGCCTTGTGCAACACTTTTAATTCTTCTGCTGTTGCAGGTTCGTCGGTAACGATCAGTCCTTTTATTTCATCGGCAAAAAGCCGCCAGAATTTTTTCAGGAAACGGTGTACGCCTTCAATACCTTTTGTATCCCAGGGTTTGCTCATCTCCACCGGACCTAAAAACATTTCATACATACGGAACGTATCGGCGCCGTATTTATTAACCAGATCATCAGGATTGACTGTATTGTATAAACGCTTACTCATTTTTTCAACAAGTGTACCGCAGATATACTTTCCATCTTCCAGTATAAATTCAGCTGTCGCATATTCATCTCTCCATTTCCTGAATTCATCGATATTCAATTCAAGACCATCCACCATATTCACATCCACATGTATTTCGTTTGTTTCATACTGATCTTTCAATCCGGATGAAACAAAGCTGTTGGTCCCTTTTACGCGGTATACAAAACGACTGCTACCCTGGATCATTCCCTGGTTGACCAATCGTTTATAAGGTTCTTCATACCCGATATGACCAAGATCGTATAAGGCTTTCGTCCACATACGGCTGTATAACAAATGTCCTACTGCATGTTCTGTTCCGCCGATATACAGGTCAACCTGGTTCCAGTAATCGGAAATTTTTCTATCGCAAAACGTTTTATCATTATGCGGATCCATAAAACGGAGGAAGTACCAGCTGCTACCGGCATAACCGGGCATCGTATTCGTTTCCAGTTGCTGCGCTACCCATTCCGGGATATTGGCCAGCGGCCCTTCTCCTTCCGGTCCGGGTTTATACGAATCTACTTCAGGTAATGTAAGCGGCAATTGGCTTTCATCGAGAGGATAAGCTACTCCATCGATCCATTTCACCGGGAAAGGCTCACCCCAATACCGCTGACGGCTGAAGGCAGCATCACGCATTTTAAAGTTGACTTTTCTTTTCCCGATCCCCGCTTCCTCTATTTTACCGATAACAATACCGATGGCTTTTTTCATTTGAATGCCATCGAGGAAATCGGAGTTTTCCAATATCGCTTCCTTGGTAGCATTCGCTTCTTCACCATCATAATAGCTGCCGATGATATTGGTAATAGGAATATTGAAATGCCTTGCAAATTTATGATCGCGTTCATCGCCACAGGGAACCGCCATGATAGCGCCGGTACCATACCCTGCGAGTACATATTCCGAAATCCAGATTGGAATTTGTTTTTTATTGAATGGATTCAAAGCGTAGGCACCGGTAAATACACCACTGATCTTTTTCTCGGCCATACGTTCGCGTTCGCTCCTGCTTTTCACATACGCGATATATTCTTCCACCACCAGTTTTTGTGCAGGTGTTGTGATCGATTCCACCAATTCATGCTCGGGCGCTATAACCATGAAGTCAACACCAAAAATCGTATCAGGTCTTGTGGTGTACACGCGGAGTGCAGCCGATTGCCCATCGACAGCAAAATCAATTTCTGCTCCGGAAGATTTGCCGATCCAGTTGGTCTGCATTTCTTTCATCGCATCGCTGAAGTCAACGGTTTCCAGTCCTTCTATCAAACGGTCTGCATATTCGGTAATACGCAGGTACCATTGACGCAATTTCTTTTTTATGACCGGGTAACCGCCTCTTTCACTTACTCCATTGATCACTTCGTCATTGGCCAGTACCGTTCCCAGTGCTTCGCACCAGTTCACTTCACCATAGCCACAAAAAGCCAGGCGGTACTGCATGAGTACATCCATTTTCCGGGCAGGCAAAAAATTCTCCCATTCATCCGCCGAAAATACAAGACTGTTATCGCCGGGACAGGGATGATTTTTATTTCCCTCTTTTTCAAATGCGGTGATCAACTGGCTGACCGGTTCGGCGCGATTGGTCAACCGGTTATAGAAACTGCCGAATAATTGCAGGAAGATCCATTGTGTCCATTTATAATATTCCGGCTGGCTGGTATTGATCTCGCGGTCCCAGTCATAGCAGAAACCGATATTATCCAATTGCTGGCGGAAATTGGCAATATTCTGTGCGGTGCTTACGGCAGGATGGATGCCATGATCGATCGCGTATTGTTCGGCGGGCAATCCAAAAGCATCATATCCCATCGGGTGAAGCACATTGAATCCTTTCAATCTTTTATAACGGGCATAAATATCGCTGGCGATATAACCGAGCGGGTGACCCACATGCAGTCCCACGCCGCTTGGATAAGGAAACATATCCAATACATAATACTTGGGTTTCAGGGCGGATCCCGGCCCGGGATCCGGCACTTTATAGACCCCTTCCTGCTGCCATTTGTGCTTCCAGTATTGTTCTATTTTCCTGAAATTATATTCCATTGTATAGTGCTCCCGCGGGGAACATTCATTTTAATAACAACTATATTATTGATTGATTGGATGTGAAAGAAGCGATAAACATTCCTTCTTCCTCCCTTCATTTACCCCTGGCCAAAATAATATTGGCGATGGGCCGTTAGATGGGTTACAAAAATACGGATTGGACTGCTAAATCTGCTATTTTTGCCATACCCGTTAATTTCTAAAAATCAATTGCATGGCTCAATCCCGCAAAGGTTCTATCAAACGCGGCAAACCCTCTTACTTTATGTCCGTTGTCGGCGTGACACTGGTGTTGTTCCTCCTGGGAATCATCGGCTGGCTGGTGATCAATGCCAATAAACTGGGCGATTTTCTCAAAGAAAAAGTAGAAGTAAGGGCTTATCTCCGTGGCGATCTGAACCAGCAGGACAGCGTGGCCCTGATGCAATACATTTCTGCCAAACCCTATATCCGCGAGATCGAATATGTGACAAAGGAAAAAGGCAAGGAAATCTATATGTCGGATGGAAACGAGGACTGGGACAAAGTTCTGGATGCAAACCCGCTTCCCAATGCCATCTTTTTCAAGGTCAAGAATGAATACCTGACCACCGATTCATTAAAAGCCATCACCAAAGACCTGGAACAACAGACTTATGTGAGCGATGTACAATATCCCGAAACGCTCGTGGGACAGATGAATGAGAACCTCCGCAAGATCAGTATCATTATGCTGATCATAGCGATCGTTCTTTCCATTGTCGTGATCATTCTTATCGATAATACGATCCGGCTGGCCATGTTCAGCAATCGTTTTTTGATAAAAACCATGCAAATGGTGGGTGCCACGCGTGACTTCATTGCGCGGCCCATGAATATCCGGGCTGTCATTAATGGCGCACTGGGTGGCCTTATTGCGGCTATAGCCGTTTACCTGATGATCCTGCTGGCCGAGCATGAGATTGACGGTCTTCGCGCTATCCGTGATAATAACATGCTGATACTGCTTTTCCTTTCACTTATCGTGATCGGTGTATGTATCACGTTATTCAGTACGCATCGCAGTGTGATCAAATACCTGAAGATGACCCTGGATGACCTGTATTGAGGACAAAAGGAGCGCATTCAATGGCCTTCCCCTTTGACCCTTGTTTTGGAAAATAGCTTATATTGCGGCCTCAAATCCTAATAACATGGCAGACAAATCAACCCCTTCTATCTTTTCAAAAGATAATTACAGGTGGATGCTGGTGGGTATCATCGTCATTGCTATTGGCATGTTCCTGATGAGCGGCGGAGCAAGCAGTGATCCCAACGTGTTCAACGGGAAAGAAGTGTATAGCATGCGTCGTATCACCCTTGCCCCCCTGTTAATACTGGCAGGACTGGTGATCGAGATCTATGCCGTTTTCAAAAAATCCAAACCCAAAGAAAGTTAGTCGATACACATACTTCCATAGCAAAGAATTTACAGGCGATGCAATTTTGTGTCGCCTTATTTTTTAAATAGTATTATCTTTCGTCATCATCTGACAGCCAACAGTCCAACTAATTAATTAATCCAGCTCATGACTATTTTTGAAGCAGTAATCCTGGCCATTGTAGAAGGTCTGACTGAATTCCTGCCCGTATCTTCAACCGGCCATATGGTGGTTACCAGTTCCCTGCTGGGCATCGAAAGAGAAGAGTTTACCAAATTATATGAAGTAGCTATCCAGTTTGGCGCTATCATCGCCGTTGTATTATTATATGCCCGCAAATTTTTCCAGTTTACCCGCTGGCAGTTTTATCTGAAACTTATCATCGGTGTTATTCCTGCCCTGGTGCTTGGTTATTTTTTTTCCGATAAGATCGATAAAA
This sequence comes from uncultured Bacteroidota bacterium, assembly GCA_946479615.1. The sequence continues at coordinate 27,537 of CAMLGR010000045.1, forward strand.
TGCTGGAAAGCCCGATGACTGTAGCGATCTCGATGCTGGTGGGTGGTATTGTCCTTTTATTTATCGATAAGATGTTTAAAAAACCAACCATCGAATCCGATGACCAGATCACTTATACCAAATCATTTATGGTAGGTCTCTGGCAAACCGTGGCCATGATCCCCGGTGTAAGCCGCAGCGCCGCTTCGATCATTGGGGGTATGCAACAAAAATTCACCCGTTTCCTGGCCGCTGAATTTTCTTTTTTCCTGGCCGTCCCGACAATGTTTGCAGCCACCGCCTATTCCCTGTTTATTAAAAAATGGAATGCTACCGGCATTGAGCGTAAAGGATATGAGATCATCCTGGAATCGCCGGAGAATAAATTCAATTTTATTGTCGGAAATATCATGGCCTTTATCGTGGCCATCTTAGCGATCCGTTTCTTTATCAATTACCTGAAGGTATATGGCTTTAAAATATTTGGCTGGTACCGTATCATTGCCGGCGCCATCCTGCTGATCTTATTGCTGACAGGTGTGATTGAGCATTAAGACTGTTTCAGGTTTTAGGTTTTGGATGTTAGGTGTGTAAGTGTCTTTGGCTTGAAATAATATTAAGTAATCAATTAAAAAAACTAACACCTAAAATCTAACACCGCCCTTTGAACCATAGTTACACATAGAAAACACAACAAAACATTGCTGCTATGCAAACGGCTTCAAAAAAAGTAGTGAACGGATGGGCCATGTATGACTGGGCCAATTCTGTTTATAACCTTGTTATCACCACCACGTTTTTCCCCATTTATTTTATTGCTGTTACCAAAAATATCAATGACAGCGATACGGTCACTTTCATGGGAAGGGATTTTATCAATTCATCGTTATACGATTATACCCTGGCAGCAGCTTATCTTTTTATCTCCCTTTTATATCCCATTCTTACTTCTATTGCCGATACAAGAGGCAATAAGAAAAATTTCATGCGTTTCTTTTGCTATATGGGCGCATTAGGCTGCAGCCTTCTTTTCTTTTTCGATAAAACCAATCTCTGGCT
>CAMLGR010000046.1 GCA_946479615.1 uncultured Bacteroidota bacterium
CTTCCAGGTATTGATTGTACCATTCGATTGTGTTTTTCAAACCTTCCTTCCACATTACTTCGGGTTCAAAACCAAGTTGTGTCCTGGCTTTGGTGATATCCGGGCAGCGGCGCGATACCGATCCTGGATAAGTGGGCGCATTTTCATATGTCCCCGTGAATCCCATCAGTTCACCCGCATAATGGATCAGGTCGCCGATGGTAATTTCATCCTGTGTACCGATATGATAGATCTGGCCATTGGTATTGGGTTGCTCCATCGCCAGTACGGTTCCTTTTACGGCATCGGTGATATAGCAAAAGGCGCGCGTTTGATCGTGGCCATATACTTTGAACGGTTCTTCATTTTTACGGAAACGAACCACCAGGTGAGGTATTACGTGTTTGAAACCCATGCGCGGACCGTATACATTATGATAGCGGACAATGGTCGATTCAAAACCAAGTATGCGTGAGTAATTCAGAAATCCTGATTCACCCAGCATCTTTGTTACCGCATAGGTAAATCGCGGGTGACTGATATCTTCGATACACAGCGGCACTTCTTCGGGTGTAGGGATGGCATACCCAAACGCATCCACCGTTCCTGCATAGCATTCGCTGGTGGAAGTAAAGAGTGCTTTACCGATTTTGGAACGGCGGATCCATTCCAGCGTATTAAATATCAAAGCGGTATTGATACGGATGATCTCGTGAGGTATCGAGTTGGCATTGTCTACACCCACTACGGAAGCCAGCATATATACCTGGTCGTATTGATCGTCGAGCAGGTTGAATGCTTCAGGATTGGTATAATCGCCGGGTATGACTTTTACATTGTGTTTACTGACCAGCTCATTAAATAATACATCCTGTTTTCCGCGGGCAAAATTATCAGCGATGGTCAGTGAATAATCGCGGTTCTCTGCGAGGTATTTTGTGATGTTAAAACCAATAAATCCTGCTCCGCCTAATAGTAGTACTTTTTTACTCATTAATTTGTGTTATATTTTTTTGCCACGGATGCACGGAAGTTTTGTTTATTGCAAAATCGCTGAAGCGATATCTGTATATCCGTGACGATCTTTCAATTATAAATCTCCTCTTCCGATCACTTTCACTATATGCTTTGCAGACAGTTTCTTTATTTCATCATTTGATAACACACCGATCGTATCATAGATAAAGGCCTGCTTTTTCTCCAATAATGAATTGATAAGTTCAGGATTGTTCCTGTAATCTTTATGACCGGTAGTAATGATCACCACATCGTAAGCATTTTTTAACAAAGGGGCGAGTTCATTATTCAGTTTCATTTCCTTCTCTTCCCAGTATACCACGTGCGGATCGTGCAACACCACTTCGCAACCTGCTTCCTGCAATTGTTCGAAGAATCCCTGCACGGGAGTATAGCGCGTATCGCCTACATCATTCAGATAACTAACTCCAAGCAATAAAATTTTTTTCCCTTTTAATGATCCATTGTATTGCGATTGTAAAAAATCGAATGCATAGTAAGGCATCCTGTCATTGATATGAACGCCCATTTCGCTTTGCTGTAGTTTTTCTTCGCTGCCAAACAGGTTCATTTTAGCCCAGCTTGCCAGCAGCGGATCTTTCGTCAGGCAATATCCACCCACACCTAATCCCGGCAGCATAATATTTTTATGTGTCGGGCGCATACGGATGGCATTGACCACTTCATAAATATCAACGCCGGCTTCTTCTGCAAAACGGCTCCATTCCACCATGAAAGCGATGTTCATGGCACGGTAAGAATTTTCCAGCACCTTGGCCATTTCAGTAGCCTGCGTATTGCCCAAACGGGTGAGTGGATATTCATCGGTGCGGATCACGGTCCTTAAGAACTGCTCGGTAGCCGCTGCACTTTTTTCATCGACACCGGAGAATACACGGTAAAAATTCTGAATGGAATCCACGTATTTGGGGCCGGGCATTACTCTTTCGTAAGAGTGTCCCACTTTTAATTGATCGGTGGGCCAGCCTCTTTTTTGCAGGGCTTCTTCCAGCATCGGCTTTACTACTTTACCCGAAGTGCCGGGAGGTACTGTTGTTTCTACCAATACCAGTACGGCAGGTTTGCAGTAAGTGCCTATTGCTTCGATTGCTTTTTTAAACGGGGTAAGGTCAACATTATAATCTTTCAGCTCGCCATGCCCGTTGGATTGTTTTTGTACATCCAGGTTGATATCAACTACGATCACATCTCCTTTGCTGTATGCATAAGGATCTGAAGTGGCATACAAATTTTTCTTTTCTCTTGCCTGTTTGTAGAACAACCCGATCTTGGGATCATCGGCTACTACAGGGAACAGACCTTCATTGATCGATTGTATTTTCCACCACGAAGCGGGAGTGGGCAGATCGATACCGATCACTGCATATTCTTCTGTCAGGGCATTGGCTACGACCAGGCTCATGACAGAACCAACAAAACCGAGGCCCTGTACCACGACTACTTTTTTACCGGGGTGCCCGGCTACAAAGCGATCGATTCCTTCTTTATCATCTGGATTTACCGGTATTTCGTACTCCTTGCCGGTAAGGGGACTGATAGATTTTTTCAGTGTGGCTTCCTGTATCATGGGATATTCAGATATTAAGATTGTAATTTAAAAACCCTGTTGCCGATTGTTGTAAACGCCCAGGGAGTTTTATAAGTTGTTGCCTTGATCCGTTTCGCTATTTCTTCCTCGCTCATGCCTGGTTTGATCTCGCATAATTCATTCAACTGTTTACGCGTATACGGTTTCCGTTTCCATTTCTCCGCTGATAAGGGCAATGGACGGCCCTGCAAGATACAATCCATTACATCATAAAACATTTCTTCGATGAGCTGGTAGCACTGCTGGGTGATATCATAAACCGTATCGGCCGGTTGAACAGGAAAACGTTTGACAGCAATGATATCTCCCGAATCCACGGTGGCTTTCATGTGATGACAGGTCACGCCATATTCCGTTTCACCATTGTATACGGCAAAATTAGTGCAACCGGTGCCGGGGTATTCAGGACTGCCGGGATGAAAGTTGATCGCAGCCTGTGCTGCATTTTCCAATAATGTTTTAGGGAACACCCAGGATGAGATAAAGGAGATCATCAGGTCGCCTTTCCAGTTCAGCACTTCGGGGGGTAAAGGCTCTTTGCGATCGCCGGCAAACAGGACGGGCTGGCGAAAATGATGGCTGATAAAATCAGCAGCCCTTTGCGCATAGACGTTGTCCTTTTTGCTTAAAAACAATACACTCAGTTCCTGCGGGTATCTCATGCTCTGGATTGAAATTTTGCTGGCTTGTAAAGAACTGCAAAGGTAGGAAACACGGATTAAAGGATTTTATGGATTTCCCGGATTGCTAACCTGCAACCCGTGAAATTCAAAATTAAAAAGTCAAAAGTCAAAAAAGGGAAGCGAACGCAGATGGCTTCCTGTTTTTGACTTTTGACTTTTTGGATTCTGTATATCTTATCGTTAGAAAGTTTCTTACGCTGCGGTGATCAGTCGGGCTGGTTTCTTCACCAGGCGCCTGGCCGGGTTTCCGACTACGGTAGTGTTATCCGGGATATCCTTGACAACAACGGTACCGGCCCCGATGGTAACATTATTACCAATCACAATTCCCTGGCGGATGACCGAATTGGCGCCGATAAAAGTGCTTCTGCCTACCTGCACATTACCACAAAGAACAGCACCCGGTGCGATATGGGTAAAGTCGCCGATGATGCATTCATGATCGATACTGGTAGATGTGTTACAGATAACTCCTTTGCCAATTTCCGCCATCGGGTTGATGGTGGCATTGGCAGCGATCATAACTCCATCTCCCATTTTAACGGAAGCTGAAATAACGGCGCTGGGATGTATTGCATTGATAGGATTGCCTAAGAACTGGCTGAGCTGGGTATGAATTTTTTCACGGATACCATTGTGTCCTACGCAAGCAAAAAAGTCAAACTTTTTCAGTTTGTTGATGACTTCATTCTCTTTACCGAGATAAGTAAGATGGTAAGGGTTATTTGCTTTTTCTTCCGAATCACAATAGGCAGTGACAAGGCGACCGGCGTTGAGGAAAATATCTATTATCACATAGGCGTGTCCTGAATAGCCGACAATCGCCACCGGTTTTTTTAAAGTGGTTTTCATTGATCTGGATTTTGGATGACTTAAAAGTATAAGTAATCACTTATTATCCAAAACAATGTAACGGGGACCTGGGTAAAATCGGGTAATACTACTTTTCCAATACTAGTAGTTTTCCTATTGCATTCCAAAGGGACCTGCCAGTCTACTCCGTGGTTGCTGACAGCAATTCGAGATATCTTTTCATCATCTGCTGGTGCACCATTTTCTGATCGAAATGTTGTTCGATCTTATTGCGCAGGGCCACTGCATATTGTTTCATGATGGCAGGATTCGCCAATGAAAATTCCAGTCTTTCCTGCAATTCCTTTTCATTCCTGACCTCAAATAACAATCCTGTTTTTTCATGATCCACGATATCGACATTGCCTTCGATCCGGGATGCGATCACCGGGCAAAACATAGCACCGGCCTGCATCAGTACATTGGGGAATCCTTCCCGGTGCGAAGGATGTACCAATGCATACGAGAAATGCATAAAATATTCTACCGAATCATTCCAGCCAGCTTGTATAACCGCAGGATGCGTCTTTAATATCTGCCGTGCATTTTCACTGATGGGATCCAGCTCATCTTCGAATGCGCCGACCAATATCAAACGCACACGTTCATTTTGTTTATGTATTTGGATAAATGCATTCAGCAATTCATCCATTCCTTTATCATGTACAATACGGCCCACAGATACAAAATAGATCAGTTGTTCATCATACTTCACCAGTTCTTTGATCTGTTTCAGTTTATCTTCTTTCAGCGCTGCAGGTGAAAAACGCTGCAGGTTGATGCCATTACTGGAACCAAGTCCAATCACTTCCAGTTTCCGGGGAGTAACCAGCTTATTCGTACGGATGTATTCAAGCAGGGAAAAACTATTCGGCCATACATGCGTAGCTGCTTTGGCGGTGAGCTTTTCCATAAACACCAATACTTTGCGGGTAAATCCTTTGGATGTCATGAACCGAAGACCCGCGATCGTATGCACCCTGATCTTTATCCCGGCCATCTTTGCAGCCAGCATCGCCAGCAAACCCCCTTTGGGAGTATGCGAGTGGACAATATCAGGTTTTTCCTTTTTGAAAAATCTATAGAGCAGCCATAATGATTTGAGATCGGCAAAAGGAGTGATCTTCCTGGTCATAGGAATGACCTGGTGACGGCAACCTTCATTACGGATCACTTCTTCGCGTTCGGGCCCGTCACTGCTGACCATGATCACATCGAGACCATTCTCTCTCATGTAACGCATCTGGCCGGGCAATAAATATTTCAGGGAAAGAGGAGCGGTAGTAAGACGGACTAGTTTGGGCATCACAAAAATTATGAATTATGAATTAATAATCATGAATGAGCTTTGCCTATTCATAATTATTAATTCATAATTCCATATTTCCTAAAGAATTAATTTTTCAAATAACACTTCCTGTACCAAACCTCGAGTGCAAAAAGTGTCCAGAGTATTTTGGCTCTTTTTTCTCCGCCGACAGCGATCTTTCCTTTCCAGAGGTTTTCGATAAAGGAAGGTTTTACAAAATTGCGGCAATAGGCATTCGGCTCAAGAATATAAGAAGCAACCATGTCTTTCAGCTGGCCATCGAGCCAGCGTTTCAATGGTATTTCAAAGCCACGTTTGGGTTGATGGATCAATTCACCCGGCAGGTATTTCTCTGCCAGTTTGCGAAGGATGTATTTTGTCTGGCCGCCATTGGTCTTGAAGTTATCCGGCAAACCGGGCACATATTCCATGATCTCTTTACTCAGTAAAGGACTGCGTCCTTCGAGTGAATGCGCCATAGTAGCGATATCCATTTTTACCAGCAGGTTGCTGGTAAGGATATGATCGAAATCGAGGTTCAGCATTTTCTGAACGCCGGTGAGTTTGGAACGGTTGATCCTGTCGAAATCGTCCAGGATCGTTTGCAACGCGCTGTCACCGATCGAAAGATATTCTTCCATTCCCTCAAATACATCGAGTGTGGAGGACAGGTATACGTGTACTCCCTTTTTACGGGCAAAATCAACCAGGCGATAGAGATAGTTGTACTTATTTCTTTTATTATGCGAAGCCGGCAGCATATGATATAACAAAGACGAAGTCTTATTGATCACAAATCCCGGTTTAAAGAAATCATAGCGGGCAAAGGGAAGATACCGGCGATAGCCTCCAAACAATTCATCTCCTCCATCTCCATTCAGTATAACGGTAAGATGTTTTTTTGCTTCGCGGCTGACATAGTAACTGGGAATAGCAGAACTATCGAAAAATGGTTCGCCGTAATTATATAATATCTTTTCTACATCGGAGAGCAGACTATCAAAAGAGATCTGTATCTCGTGGTGCGAAGTTTTATAACGTTCCGCTACCAGTTTGGCCAGCGGCGCTTCATTGTATTCGCCATCAAAAGAAACGGTGAATGTTTTCAGTGATGAGTTGTACTCTTTGGCAATGGCAGATACCAGGCCGCTGTCGATGCCCCCGCTGAGAAAAGAACCTACTTCCAGGTCGGAAGAATGCACCCTTCTTTTTACTGCTTCATGGATAAGCCGGTCAATTTTCTGAAAAGCCGTTTCAAAATCATCATTGCTTTTCTCCTGGTAAAAAGTATGGATATCCCACCATTTGGTGATTTTTACTTCGCAGGTAGCCAGCGACACATAAGCATAACTACCGGCGGGTAGTTCATATACATTTTTATACGGCGTTGCCTGTTTAAAAAAATAAGCGGCGTGGATATACTGGTGCAGATTGTTTTCATTGATCTCTAATGGAAGCTGGTGACGAAGAGCGTTCAATTCACTCGCAAAAACGAATTTTTTACCATCGGCATAATAGTATAAAGGTTTTTTCCCGGCCCTGTCCCTTGCCAGGAACAATTCATTTCTATTCCTGTCATATATGGCAAATGCAAACATGCCGTCGAAATCGTTCAGGCATTCAGGCCCCAGTTTAAGATAGGCCTGGATGATCGTTTCGGTGTCTGAATTGGTCCGGCAGATCAGCTTGTGTTTGGCCCTTACATCGATATGATTATAGATCTCCCCATTAAAAATAATAGTCAGGTGTTCGAAATGCATGGGCTGGCGGCCACCGATAGCATCAAGAATAGCCAGCCGGTAATGATTCAGCTGGACCTGGTTGTCGGAAAACATGGTTTGCTCATCCGGTCCCCGGTGCAGGAGATCCTGAGTAAACTGGAGGGTGGGAAGAGTAATGTGAATGGCGCCTGCAATACCGCACATATATTAAAATAATTTTTTGCTGAATATATACTCGGAAGAGAACTTACCGGATTTATCCATAACCAAAATAAATGCCAGCGCATAGAAGGGAATACATGGCAATTTATACCTCACTAAAGCTCCGAAATTAATAGTAGTGGCACCAATTACCCCTCCGAAAAACAGGGCAAAGACGAAACAAAATGCAATAACGGGATCAGAAAAAATGATATTAAATGTTTTTCCAAATCCAATACGTCTAAAACATAGGTAGGTAAGAGTTAAAAAAGCAAATGCTTCAAGTGCAGAAAAGATCATCATAGGAGAATGTACGTCCCACGGGAACGGCCTGAAAAAAGTATTGACGATACCTAAAGGGAACAGGGCAAGCATCCCGATTGGTGAGGAACCACCGCCTCCGCCAATACTGAAATTGGATCCTCCTCCTTCTTCGGTGCCAACATTCCTCGAAAAAGTCGACTGTTGCGCTTCAATGGTATTAAGTATCTGGTCGGCAGAAAATTTGGATGTTTCTTCCGATTGCGATAACCCCTGTGTAACCAGATAGCCTGCCAGTAAGGATATAAGTATAAAAGCGACTGTAGACATATTCCGCAATGTCTTATCCTCGATCTTATCCCTGAACCGCAAAAAGATCCATAACAAAAATACCCCTGACAGCGATAACAGGATATAAGGCTTCGTGGTAAACAGCAGGTATCCCGACAGGTATAATACAATTAACGAACTGAGTATCTTCTTCTTTTTAATAAAAATATGATAGGCCGAGTAAAGAAAATATCCCATAGCTCCTACACAGATAGGATCCTTTAAAAGAGAAACGCCCCAGAATAAAAGAGAAGGTAAAAAAAGTGTAGCGTAAGCCAGTTTCTTCAATAAATGAGGATACATTTCATAAAACATCTTCAAAATCTGCCATGAGCCAAGAAAGGAAAAAAAGCTGATGCAAAAAGAAATACAGAGAAAGCTGCGGTTAAATATCAGGGAGAACGGAAGACCAAATTTAGATACGGTGTAGTTCCTTGGTTCAAGCATGTAATAGTGAGTGAATCCATAAGAATCATACCTGAAATAGTTATAGATCGGGTCCGTTGGCTCCACCCGCATTTTAGTATAAATATCGACCAGGTAATTAGGATCATCAAGAACCGCCTTATGCATATCCAATACACCCTGGTAGTAGTTATGGCTGTCACCAAATCCATAATAATATCCTATGACAAGCGTATATAATAAGGCACACACAAACCTGATGGTCAGTGCCGGCATAATATAACGTTGTAAAGGAGAACCTTTATATCGTTTCCGCATCATCATCGCGAAAAGATACATTACTGCCAGGCAGATGGGAGCGAGATAAAGGTCATTTGTTCGTAGGAGATAGTAACTGAGATCCTCTTCCATAATTATTTCACATTGTCCGGCTGCGGAACAGGTTGATTGGCATATAATGCCTGGTATACCTGCTCTGTCTCATCCGTCATGCGCTGTAAGGTATAATAAGAATTTAACTTCTGATGACCGTTTTCGCCATATTCGATAGCGAGGGAGGGGTTTTCGTATAAATGAATGATTTTATCAGCAAGATCTGTACTGTCTTTCAATTTTGCCAGCAAGCCATTTTTTCCGTGATCGATCACTTCATTCATTGCCGGGGCATCAAAAGCGACGATGGCTTTTTTATGAAGCCAGCTTTCCAGCAATATCAGTCCGAAACCCTCCCAAATGGAAGAAACGATGGTAAAAAGGCTTTGGGCCATCAATGGATGCGGATTGGGAGTATGCCCCAGGAAGACGATTGTATCTTCCAATCCTTCTTTTTTAACCTGTTGTTCCAGTTCTGCCCTGCAATTCCCTTCCCCTGCGATATAGAGTTTCAGCGAAGGATGTTTTTCATGCACTCTTTTCCAGGCTTCAATGAGATAAGGATGTCCCTTGAATCCTACCAGCCTTCCTGTTATCAGTACATAAGGACCGGCAGGAACGTTTATTTCATTTTTATGTACAGGATTGGTTAATGTTAACCCATAATAGATATTTCGTATCCGTGAAGCATCTACAATTTTTCCATTTACATAAATACTGTATAACCCTTTCGAGATCGTGATATTGAAATTAGCTTTATTAGAGGCAAACCGGGCAATCCAATAATAAATATCCCTTTTCAGGTAACGAAGGTTATGTCCGTATTTTGCCTGGTAAGCAGGATGATACCCATGTTTAACGCTAAGTACTTTTAAATTTCTTTTGAAAAGGAACTTGACAAATGTGAGCCAGAAATCAGCATGCACCAGGTTGGTATGAACCAGGTCATACTTACCCTTGTTAAGTACCTTGTTGATCTTATAAAAAAGGATAGGTGACATAGCACCATGACCATATATCTCATGGGTCTGTATGCCATATTCCGCCATGTATTCAATAAATCTCTTGTTATTGTAACCATGAACAGGATAAATGATCAGCATTTCTATATCATATCCCCTGCGTTTCAATTCGGGCATGATCTGTAGCATATACAATTCCGACCCGGAAATGCCGTTCATCTTCTGAACAAATAAAATCTTCATTTATAGTATTTTAATTTCCATTGGTTTAAATAGTTAGACGTTAACCGATTCTTTTTCCTATGGCATGCCAGAAAGGAGTTTTTTCTGAAAATTTTATTTCCCTTAATCCACATTGAGACATCATGTTTTGTATCTGCGCTCTTGAAAAACGTTGTTCCAGCGGGGTGCCAAACCTGTCGAGAGAATCATTACGGATAACAAAGAAACTTTTATCGCGATAGATGGAGAGAGGTAACATGGAAGCGATCTTCTTCATCCCTATTGCATGCAAAAATCTGGCAGCCAATACAAAAGGCATATATATGAAAATGGCTAATATATCGCAGGTGATCTTCTTCAGTCCGGCCGGAAATTTTGAAATAGCTCTTCGTAAAAGATTGGAAAGCCAGAATACAGCTTTAAAAATACTACCCCGGTTATCCAGGCTATAATACAGGTAGGTATAGAAATAACCATCTTTTTTCACCTTCGATACACAATCCATCATGGCTTTTTGTGTATCGGGAATATGATGCAGTACCCCGATAGACATCACCAGGTCATACGTATAATCTGCAAAAGGCAATGCTTCAGAAGTTGCTTTCGTTAACCGGATATGCGGGAATTCTTTCAGGAAACGGTCTGCAACAAAAATAGCTTCGCTCGGATCTACTGCATCGATCATACCTACTCTTTTTGCCAGGTATCTTGTCCACCGCCCGGTACCACAGCCTACATCCAGCACCGAAATATTGGTTGCATACAATTCCGGCGGAAGTATATCAAAATATTCATTCCCTATCTTTTCAATTTCTTCTTCTTCAAAACTGTCGAATTTGCTCCATTCCTGGCCAAAGGATTCTACTACCTTATCATCTACATTTTGCTTTCCGTCTGAAGTAAATTCAGCTATCACCTTATTACCGGGATATTCCCGCGATGGTTTTTGTGTATACGCTGGAAAATCAATCATTACAAAATATTGAGGTTATCAACAGGCAAGTTTGCGAATACTGAACAGGATCAGGATGCTTTGTCTTTCAGCTTCGTTAATGAGTGAAAAAAATGAGAAGGGAAAAATATAAATATCCTGTATAGAATAAGTTTGTAAGAAGAGAACAACATGGATGTATGCTTCCTTAAAAGATGACGGAATAATCTTTTAAATTCTTTCCTGTCGCCCTGGTAATATAAAGTAGACATCCTGTGTTGCAGGAAATAGAATACCAGCTTTTTTGAATCAAATTTCTTTTGAGTTTTATTATACAGATAAGCGGGTTCGTCGAAAAGCTGTATCTCTTTCAACTCTGCTATTGCTTTCTCATCTCCCAATGTACTGACTACCCTGCTGAATATTTTTTTATTGTCGCTAAGAAATGTTTTGCTGAAAGCGCTGACCGATTTACTATCGCCATGCAATCGGAATTTCGCTATTACATCTTCTACCTGCACCAGTGAATAATGCAGACCGGCCCGCATAAAGAGGTCGGTATCCATAGAGAAGTGAAGCGATTCATCCAGCAAGCCCTGTTCATCAATTAATTTTTTCCGGAAAAAAGCGGCCGGTTGCGGCATACAGATATGTGCTGCATACCTTGTTTCAAGGTCTTTTGCCGGCAGGTTGACAGAGTAATAATTCTTCGTGTTGCCAAAATATTCGATCCGGCCATGAACGATAATAGCTTCGGGGTTGGCTGTAAAGTATTTTGCCATGGCCGCCAGCGCTCCGGGTTGCAGAAGATCATCACTGTTTAACCAGTTAATGATCTCACCTGTTGCCATCCGCAATCCTTTATTAATAGCATTGCTTTGTCCACTATCCTTTTCGGAAACCCAGTAGCTTATCCTGTCTGCATATTTTTTAATGATCTCAACCGTATTATCCGTGCTTCCTCCATCCATGATGATATACTCCAGGTTAGGATATTCCTGGCTCAACACGGAAAGAATTGTTTCTTCGATAAAACGTCCCTGGTTATAGGAAGGAGTAATAATTGTGATCCGGGGATCCATATATACCTGTTACAAAAAGATGTGGAAATATGTTAACTATGATTTTTCAAAAACTCCCTGACCTCTTTTTCATCTGCGATCAATTGTTCGATCAGTTTCTTCAGTGGCCAGTCATAACTCCAGTTCAATTGTTTTTTTGCCTTTTCTGGATTGCCATAATTTTCGCTGATCTCTGCCGGCCTGAATAATGTTTTTTCAATAGCCAGCCGGTCAGCGGGAATATCCAAAATAGAAAATACCAGTTCTACTATTTCGCGTATGGAAGAAGAAAAACCTGAACAGATAATATAATCGTCCGGTACATCCTGTTGCATGATCAGCCACATCGCTTTCACATATTCGGGGGCATATCCAAAATCGCGGCGCACATCAATATTACCCAATGTAAGCATCCCTTCACCTTGTTCTTTTATATCCAGCGCGGTGCGGATAATCTTTTTGATCACAAATGTATTTTGCCGCAATGCCGATTCATGATTGAAAAGTATGCCACTTGTTGCAAACAGGTTATACGCCTGGCGGTAATTCCTGACCATCCAATACCCTGTAGCTTTTGAAATGGCATAAGGACTTTGCGGGTTGATGACATTCGTTTCATTGATCGGGAGCGAAGCCACTTCCCCAAACATCTCACTGCTCGAAGCCTGGTAAAATCTAAAAGATGATTTGGATAAACGGATCGTCTCCAGCAAATTCAACGTAGAGAGTGTATTATAATTAACGGTAGCGATAGGCTGAACGAAAGAAGAAGAAACAGAACTTTGTGCCGCCAGGTGATACACTTCATCCGGTTGTATCGATTGCATCACCCGGAATATCTGCGACATATCGGTCAGGTCGCATTCCATCAGTTCCACCTTATCCGATATACCCAGGAATTTCAATCTCCACAAGCCATCTCCCTGGTTGCTGCGGACCAGCCCATACACTTTATAATTTTTAGATACAAGCAGGCGGGCAAGATAAGCGCCATCCTGACCTGAAACACCGGAAATGATCGCTGTTTTCATCCTGCTATTTTTTTATAGATTTCAATATGACCGCGGGCGGTAGCATCCCAGTTAAATTTCTTCACCTGCTCCAGTCCTGCTTCAGCCATTTTTTTTCTTGTCGCCTCATCGTCTATCAACTTTTGCAACGCATGCTGCATTGACTGTGGGGTCAATGGATCGAAGTAAGCAGCTGCATCACCGCCTACTTCCGGTAAAGAAGAGTTATTGCTAAGCAGGGTCGGGCATCCGCATTGCATGGCTTCGAGAACAGGTATACCGAACCCTTCATACAAGGAAGGAAAAATAAATACCAACGCCTTACTGTACAACTGGCTGAGAAAAGTATCGCTGACATGAGAAAAAGAAATTACTTTATCCGCGATCTTCAGTTTATTGAATGCCTCCAGTTCACCTGCATTCATAGGGCCACCGCCTGCTACCACCAGCGAAATATCTTTTTCCAGCATCACAGGAGCCGCTTCATGAATAAAAGCATTAAAATTTTTATAGGCTGACCGGCTTCCCACAAACAATATGTATTTACCGGGAATGCCATTCATTTCTCCGGCATCCGCTGCCTGCTTTACAGATGTTTCAAATCCTCCCGATAGATAAACTGTTGTAATTTTTTCCGGTGCGATATGGTAATACTCAATGATATCTTTCTTCGTATTCTCCGAAATAGAAACAATATGATCTGCTGCCAGGATCAGTTTCTTTTTCCATTCCAATACTTTTTTCGTCAGTGCCGTATTATCATTGAATTTTTCATTGGTCAGATCATATACGGTCAATACCATCGGCTTTTTCCCGAGATATTCCAGGAAATAAGGATCGTAATAAGTAGGATGAAAAATATCGGGTATTCCTTGTTTCAACAACCGGTTGGAATAAGGCCGGTTGATCTTCTGGTTGATTATTTTTAGTGCCCCGAGTTTTCCTTTAAAATGCAATCCTTTTAAGACGGGTTTATTGGACAGCCAGGGAGTATGCTGAATATAGGTATTGTAGGAATGACGGCATTTGAATAGTATATCGACCTCTTTATTTTTATCCAAGCGGTTCAGCACTTCGATAAAGTAACGGGAAATACCGCCGTTGATCTGCCAATCGAATACCTGGCTGTCAAAAAGTACTTTCAAAATTATTTATAGAATATTTTACGCACCAGTTTATCTAAACCAATTCCCCGCAATCCTTTTTTAATAAAGTCAAAAGGACCGCCGCTCAGAAAGATCTTTTTCCATGATTTATTGACCTGTAACGACAGGCCCTTGATGGCATCATCATTATTTTGCAGGGATTCAGGATCGCCTTGCAAAAAGGGTTTAAGTTTGATCCTCATTTTAATTTCTTCTCCCCGCATAAAAGTTGGATCCTTGCTCATATTATCAGGGTGCCAGCGAACCAGTGAATAGGTTTCCGGTGTATCATGATACAAAAAAACAGCATCGGCAATAGCACAACGCAGCAGGAAATGATAATCCGCTACGGCGCTGATCTCGTTATCAAACAATCCCACTTTATCAACTATTGACCGTTTAAAAAGAGGACTGCTCAAATGAGAGAAATTTCCTTTGAGCACCTGTGCCAGGAAAGTTTTACCGCGCCCCTGTACTTTCGGCATCCATTCTTTATCGGGCCCCCAATAGGTTAATTGCCTGTCTGCCGGATCGTAAGGATCTTTAGAAAAATAACGAACACTGCCATAAACAACATCAGTTCCTGGATTAGTATTAAATAATCCCAGTTGTATTTCGAACTTTCTTTTTTCCAGCAGATCATCCGCATCGAGAAATTGAATAAAATCTCCTTTTGCAATGGTCAGGCCCCTGTTGCGGGCAGTACCCAACCCGGCATTGGGATATTTATGATAAGCCACGCGGTCATCCTGGCTGACGCAATGTTTCATTACTTCCTCTGTATTATCAGTAGATCCATCATCGATCACAATAACTTCGAGATCAGTATATGTTTGTGACAATATACTCCTGACCGTATCCCCGATCAGGTGGCCATAATTGTAGGAAGGAATAATTACAGATATCATAATGGAAAATTGCAGCTGATCCAGCATATCAGCCTGCGAAATCAGCCTCTGAATATTTTTTTAACATAATAACCAACCACCATAAAAGGGTTATGCAGGTTTTTCTTCAAATATTTAATCTGCGCCAGCTTAATTTTAAGTAGTTCCGGGTGCACAATGGATAATACGTTACCTCCTGTTCTGCTATACTCTATATTTAATTGTTCGTATTCCGCCAGCTTTTCTTTATTAACGAATAACATAACATTCTGCCTGTACCACCAGGAAATTTTTTCATTGTTCCATATTTTATCCCGGAGACAATCAATCGCCACGTATCCGTTTTTTAAGAATAATTCGCTCCAGTAAAGAGGATATTGTTCATTAAAATGATACGTTCCTTCCTGTCCCTGTATAGCAGCAGAAAACAATACCACATCTCCTAAACTGCAAAGGGATTCAACAAATATCTCTGAAAATTCGGGCCGGATATGTTCTGCTACTTCAAGACTGGTGACAAGATCATATTTCCGTGTGCCCTTGTATCCTTTCTCCAGGTTAAAAGAAATAAACTTTTCTTTCTCGATAAGCAGATCCGAAATATTTACATATTCACCATCAACCCCCGTTATATCCTGAACGCCCATATCGTTCCAGGTCTTGAGCCAGGCTCCTGTACCGCAGCCTATGTCTATAACAGAAGAGGGTTTATAATAAGCAGAAACAACAGGTATGATGTTTTCTGCAGAGGATAATGAATTTTTTAAATGGAGGTTAAAAAATTCTTCTTTGTAGGAGACTTGTTTCATTGTATTGGCTTAAAAAAGTATGGTCGGCTATCCTTTGATCTTTCGCTTGATCTTACTTAAGACACGCACTACTCCAACGGGTAAGATCTTCCTGAGTGTTTGAATAAAAACAAATCGTTTGTATTTCTTGCTTTTAATAAACTGGTTGTACCGTTGGGGATAAGCCACTTTCAATCCTTCCTTGAATTTTACAAATTCCGTGGCACTGCGTTCTTTAAGATGGTAGAATGCCCAGTTAATAGTGAAATAGATAAAATGCTCTCTCCAATTTTCAAGTTCCTGCTCCCGTCCTGCAAATTTGGGTAACGCATAAGTATAGATGCTTTCATAACACTCGATACTCTCGATGATCTTTTCCGCATCGACAGGGAAACCATGATTACCCGCATGTCCCAGGTGGAGGTAGGCAAATTTATTTATAAAAGCCACTTTCCCATCTGCCATTATTTTATAGTTGGAATCGATATCCCCGGTAAAATAATCCACAAGCAGGCTTCTGACCCTTACCATAGCTTCCCGTTGCATAAGGCAGCCACCCCAGGACAGCAAATAGCTTTCTGCACTTTTCAGCAGCACCTCTTTTCCATCCCATATTTCTTTGACGAAATAAGGATTTTCAGGCATTTCCCATAAAATGCCATTTTGAGTATTCTTGCCATATAATCTGCCAAACACCAATAAAACATCATCATATTTATTGATAAGCTTTATTGCATCGGAAACAAATGAACTATCTGTCAGGTAATCATCGCTGGAAACGTAGGTAAGATATTCCCCTTTGGAGATCTCGTAAGTTGCCTTGACAAAGTTTGGCATCATCCCGATATTCTCTGAATTCCTTGAATACCTTATTCTCTTATCAACGGCATATTTCCTGATCACAGCATCAGAATCATCGGTCGAGCAATTGTCGGATATGATGATTTCCAGGTTGGGATAATCCTGTGCAAGAGCCGATTCAATAGTTTTCGAAATAAGATCAGCCCTGTTGTATGAAGTGATGATGAGGCTGACAAGGGGCAGATTATTTGGGTTTGGCATAGTGATTTATTATTTTATAACGCAAATTCAGGGCCATATGGCGTATTTCCCGGGTCATCAATCCATAGATAGCCCCCACCAGTATCATTACGCATCCGAAACTCAGGTAGGTATAATGAAAGTGAAAATGATCCATTGCAAGTTTGGCCAGGTATATTAAAGGAAGAGCCACCAGGAAAGGCCTTACCAGGTTATTGGCATACCATTTAAAAAGGTATCCCTTAAAATATAAGAAATGAAAGACCGGTATAGAGATCAATATATATCCAAGATTAACAGTGAACCATACAAGACTTGCCCCTACAGCGCCATATTTACTGGTCCACCAGAAAAGTAATGGCGTCAGAATAACAGAAGCTATGATGTTCTGGTAGATGGTGAATCTTGTTATCCCTTTTGCCAGCATATAAAAGTAAGGCACCCACATAAGGCTGTTACAAACAGTTCCGATAGCAGCAAACCGCAGGATAGGTGCCGTATGCTCAGCCACGGTAGGGTTCTTTGTCCAGAGTAACAATATTTCTTTTCCAAAAATTACAAATAACCCGCCGAGCGGGATAACAATTATAGATATCCAGCGGGAGGTCTTATCAAATAGTGCCCTTAATTGCTCCTGTTGATTGGATGCAATGAGCGAAGTGAACTTGGGAAAGAAAACTGTCTGCATGGGCGATATGACTGTAATAATAATATTCGCCAGGATAAAAGCCAGGTTATAATAGCCGACAAATTCAAGCAAGACCAGTTTACTGACAACGATCTTATCGATCTGGGTCAGGGCGAAAGACACAAGAGAAATGCCTGTTATACCAGCAGCAAATCTTTTGATCACAAGCAGGTGCGCCTTTGAAAATTTTCTTTTATGCCCCGGTAACCGCAATTGCCCCCAGGCAATTCTTTTATACATGCTTACCTGCAAGGCGGTCATGATGATCTGTACGATAAAAAAAACTTCGATCGTTCCGGCAATAAATTTTAATGCCAGTATCAGGCTGATGGCCCGGAGTGTTGAATATATGATTGCAACAACCGCGGATTTTTGTTGTTGCTGCAACCCGGTCAATGAACCTGTGTAAATGGAATTCGGCCACTGAAAGGCAAACGCAATTCCCATCAGCATTACCGCCTTCCGGATAACATCGGTGGACAGATCCTTGCTGTTTACCCAGTATACAGCTATCGGATGAGACAAAGCAACAATGGAAAGACCTAATAAAATAGCAATGATCCAGTAGATTCTTTCTATAGAAAATAATAAAGTGCGTTGATCTGCTACCGGGCTGCCATCAGCTTTCATAATGGACAGTTGCCGGCTGATGGCCGTACTCAATCCAAGGTCAAGTATCGCAAGGGAGCCGATCAGTGATGTATAAAAAGCTACTAATCCATAAGATTCCACTCCTATATACCGAAGGTATACAGGCATAAAAATAATTCCAACAACAGCAGTCCATATCTGGCTGACCAGTGTTATTACAACTTTGAAAGAGCTGGATTGGAATGAAAAAAGTGGCAAGGATCAGTATTAATTAATTCTCTTTAAAAACCCATCAGGAGCTACTGTGATAAGCAGTTTGTTCTCGACCTGTTTGTCTATCTGGAAATCCTTATTTGTTTTCAGGAATTCCCACACTGCTGTTTTCGGGTTATCACCTTTTCCCCAGGGCCTGTCTGTAAATGCATCCACTGGCATATCTTCTACCACGGTATCGAATACTACCATGTAGGAACCTTTTGTTACGAATGGCGAATACAATTCAAGTTCTTTCAATACATGATCATGTGTATGGTTGGAATCCAGGCAAACCATGATTTTCTTTTTACCGGCTGCGGCTTCAGCTACCTGGGCTACCAGTTTTTCATCTATGGCAGATCCTTCGAACAGTTTTATCCTTTTGAACATGGGGTGGCTTTCTATAAGATCCCTGTTGTGTTTGCGGATATCGATATCGATACCTATTACCAGGCCATCGATAGCCATCATTTCCATCAGTGATGCATAATAAATAATGGATCCGCCGTGAGCAACACCTGTTTCAATGATCAGGTCAGGTTTTACTTCCCAGATCAATTCCTGCATGGCGATCATATCCTGTGGAAAAGCAATAATAGGTCTGCCCATCCAGGAAAAGTTATAAGAATATTTATACGGAGCAGTTTTTACTAAAAAGTCCAGACCCAATTTTTGCAATTCAGGCGTGTTTCCTATTGTCTGGATATTTTGATTTTTTTCGTTATTAAACTGTTCAATTGGATTCATTTGTTTATTTATTAACTTTTAAAAGATAGATGAAACTATTTACCGGCGTTCTTATAAGAGATTACTTTCGCAGGATTACCATATGCAATGCAATGATCCGGGAGATCGCGCGTAACAACAGCCCCGGCTCCAACTGTTACATTGTGACCGATCTTTATTCTTGGCAATATTACCGCACCTGTTCCTATGAATGAATGATCTCCTATTTGCACAGATCCTGCCAGCTTTGCGCCTGGCCCAATATGCGTACCATGACCAATAGTACTTTCATGATCAACGCCCGCAGCGGTATTAATAATAACATGATCGCCTAAACTCACCCGTACACAAACAGCAGACTGCGCCAGCACCTGAACCCCTTTACCAATAGAGGCTTCTGCACCTATATAAGCAGTTTTGTGTATCAGCGTGACCGGCAAAAGACCTTTACTTTCCAGGTATTTACCAATTTCAATGCGATCATAGCCTTTATCTCCACCGATGGCTACACTATAATATAACTGATCGTTTTGAGCATTCCTCCATTTTTCGAATGCCTCTTTTCCGTGCACCAGGGTAATTTCTTTGAAAGGAGATACCGTTTCAGGATTGTTGTCAACGATTGCCCGGATAGAATGACCCAGATCCATAATTATTTCATGAAGAACAATCGATTGACCGGTAGCGCCCCAAAGAACAATCGGCTTCATACTATTGTATAAATTTTTTGAGGCCTTCTATTACATAAGCAGCATCTTCATGCTTTAAATCATGATAGCTGGGCAGATTGATAGCCCTGTAATATATATCATACGACACCGTATTTTCCGGCTTGTCATCAAACATAGGCAAAGACGTAAGCGGGTAAAAGAACGGACGGCTGTCGATATTGCATTCTTTCATGTGTGCAAAGAATTGATCCCTGTCGAATGCTATTTTTTTATCAATGACCATTGTTGGCATCCAGTAACTATTCTTTGTATAAGAGGGTTCAGGATTAAGCACACAGGGAAATCCTTTCAGCAGTTCACGGTACCAGCTAAAGATGAGGCGTTTCCTGTCCACCAACTCATCAACTCTTTCTATTTGCGCGCATCCCAGTGCCGCCTGCAGGTTAGACATTTTATATTTATAGCCGTATTCTTTCATCCAGAAGGTCTTGTTATCCTTAGGATTTCTCCCGTGGTCATTCAGGATCTTCGCCCGTTCCCAAACCTCTTTGCTCCCGGTAACAAGCATTCCTCCTTCTCCTGTAACTACTGTTTTTGTGCCATGAAAAGAGAATACACCTGCATGGCCAATACTGCCGGCTTTTTTTCCTTTGTATTCAGTCCCTAACCCTTCTGCCGCATCTTCCAGCACAACAAGATTATGCCGGGAAGCAATATCCATGATCTTATCCATTTCAACCGCATTACCATATAAATGAACTACGATGATTGCTTTTGTTTTCGGAGTAATCGCTTTTTCAATGCTGGCCGGATCTATGCACCAGCTATCGGGTAATACATCTACAAATACCGGTTTGGCGCCAATATACAGGACTGGTTCTATAGATGCTATCCATGTAATATCAGGAACGATCACTTCATCGCCGGCTTTTACACCCAATGCCATCAATGCCAGATGAATAGCGCCTGTACAACTTGAGGTAGCCAATGCATATTCCGTTTGCTGGTAAGCAGCAAATTGCTTTTCGAACCTGTAAATATAATCATAGCACCTGCTGCCCCACCCGGTAGTAACAGCATCCGTAACATAGCTGATCTCAAGATCGGTGATCGAGGGCTTGGTGATCGCTATTTTCTCCCGGACTGATGTTTCCATATTATTATTGAATTAAATGATTTTTAAAGAAGGGATAGGTATTACAAATTGCCCGTTCCAATCTTTAATATAGGATAATTGCTTTTTTATTTCCTGTTCCAGGTTCCATGGCAGAATGATCACATAATCCGGTTTCTCATTCTTCAAAAAATTCTCATCCATCACAGGAACATGACTTGCCGGGAGGTATTTATCCTGTTTATGTGGATTAGCATCTACTACAAAGCTAAGCAGATCATTTTTTACGCCGCAAAAATTAAGCAAGGTGTTACCTTTTGCTGCGGCCCCATAGGCAGCGACTTTTTTATTCTGGCGTTTTTGAGTGATAAGAAAATCCAGCAGATCCAATTTTACTTTTTCCGCTTTTTGCTGAAAGGCAGAATAGTAGGCAGGATCACTGATTCCCTTTCCTGCTTCTTTATCCTGCAGGTTTTTAACTGCCGCGCTTATTGCATGGGTCTTATTTTCTTTATGTTTTGCATATATCCGCAATGAGCCGCCATGTGTGGTCAACTCTTCCACATCGAATAGTTCCAATCCCTGCGATTCGAAGATCTGTTTTACCGTGTAAAACGATAGATAGGAAAAGTGTTCGTGATAAATAGTATCAAACTGGTTGTTATCCACCAGTTGCATCAGATGGGGAAATTCCATAGTGATCACTCCATCCGGAGCCAGCAATATTTTCATGCCACCGACAAAGTCAACTATATCCGGTACGTGTGCCAGTACATTATTACCCAGCAGCAGATCAGCTTTTGTGCCTTTTGCCGCCAGTTCTTTCGCCAGTTTAACACCAAAAAACTCCGTAATTGTTTTGATACCCTTGCCAATGGCTACGGCTGCTGTATTTTTAGTTGGTTCTATGCCTAATACCTGCACCTTATTCTGCAAGAAATATTGGAGCAGGTACCCGTCGTTGGAGGCAATTTCGATAACCTGCGATCTGGTATCGAAGCCAAACCGTTTGATCATTTTATCGGTATAGTTCTTAGCATGTTCCAGCCAGCTTGTTGAGTAGGAAGAAAAATAAACGTAATCACTGTTGAAGATATCATCCGATTTTTTATACTCATCTACCTGCACAAGGAAACACTGGTGACAAGTGTATACCTTAAGCGGGTAAAATGTTTCCGGCTCATTCAATTGTTCTTTTACTAGGAACGAATTGGAAGCAGGCGAATTGATCAGATCAATGAATACATCAGTTAATTCAGCCTTACAAAAACGGCAGTTCATCAGTTTATATTTTTATTCCGGTAAATGAATCGTCGAGTAATGGATGCTGTTTGTCACGATCTGAAATATCCTTAACATCACGTGGCCATTGTATACCTATCTTTTTATCATCAAACCGGATAGCTCCTTCCGAACCAGGCGTATAAAAAGAAGTATGATGGTAAATCAGTTCGCAATTATCAGTCAGCGTCTGAAATCCATGGGCAAAGCCTTCGGGTATATACAGCATTTTTCTATTGGCTGCTGAAAGTTCGGCTCCAAACCATTTTAAAAAAGTAGGAGAGCCGTTGCGTACATCAATAATAACATCATATATACTACCCGCAATGCAGCGCACCATTTTAATTTCCGTATGTGGCGGGTATTGAAAATGCATGCCGCGCAATGAGCCTGCCTGGGCAGTAAAAGAATGATTCAATTGGACCCATTCTTTGATATGCCCGATTTGCTGAAATTCATTTTTGCAATATACCCTGGCAAACCATCCCCGCGCATCGGTAAATGGTTCCGGCTCGATGATATAACTTCCGCTTAAAGGTGTAGATATAAATTTCATGCGAGTTCCTCGTATTGACGCACCTGTTCCAAAGTAAATCTGGCAATACCTGATTGAGGAGCATGGCGGTACCAGTTCATAGTCTCGCGGATAGCTTCCGAAGAATTCATTTTCGGGGTCCAGGAAAGTTTTTTCACCGCCTTATCGATATCCAGCATAAGCAAACCGGCTTCGTGCGGCTGATCTTTCAGCGATGGTGTTGTATAAGCCGCTTTTCCCCATACATCGATAGCTTGTTCGACTACCTGTTTTACAGTCAACACATCATGGTTGAGAGGACCAAAATTCCAGGCGCCTTCATATTGTTGTGGTTGTTCAACCATTTTTGCACCTAATAACAAATAACCGCTGATGGGCTCCAGCACATGCTGCCAGGGCCTGACGGATGCGGGGTTCCTGACTATTACCGGTTCATTTTTTTCAAATGCGCGGATCATATCAGGAAATATCCTGTCTTCTGATCTATCACCCCCTCCTATTACATTACCCGCCCTTGCCGTGGCAATGGATTTTTTATGCTCTTCTACCCTGGCAGGATCAAAGAAACTTTTTTTATAACTATGAACGATAATTTCTGCGGCTGCTTTGCTGGCGCTGTATGGATCATGTCCGCCCAGTTTATCTGTTTCCTTATAATGCTCACCGGTCTCCATGTTTTCATATACCTTATCGGTAGTAATGATAACAACGGTACAGGGCTTTTGCAGTGTACGCAATGCTTCCATTACATGAGCTGTGCCGATGGCGTTTACTTCGAACGTATAAAGAGGCTGGCGGTAAGAACGACGGACCAATGGTTGCGCGGCCAGGTGAAATATAAAATCGGGTTGAAAGGAATGGATAGTTTCGGAAACAAGTGCAGCATCCCTTAAATCACCGATCACTGAATCACATAAGGTGTCACCCTGCATGAGATTGTAAAGATCATTGTCATGTTCCGGCTGCAATGCATATCCTTTTACAATAGCGCCTAAACGGTTGAGCCAGGCCAGCATCCAGGACCCTTTGAATCCTGTATGGCCAGTCAGTAAAACCTTTTTGCCTTTATATGCTTTTTCGAATATTTCTTTGTAGGCCATGTTACCAGATTTTCCACGGAGCGGAGCCCGATTGCCACAATTCTTCCAGTTCAATTTTATCGCGGAGAGCATCCATACATTTCCAGAAATCATTATGCCGGAAGGCAGACAATTGTTTATCCTGTGCAATTTTGATCAAAGGCCCTTTTTCCCATTGTATTGTTTCCACATCTCCCTGGAGATACTCAAAAATAGCAGGCTCCATAACAAAAAATCCACCATTGATCCAGATGCCATCATCATCGGCTTTTTCCTGGAAATGACTTACTCCTCCATCATCTGCAATATCAAGAGTACCAAACCTGCCCGGTAACTGGATGGAAGTAAGGGTCACCAATTTACCATGCGATTTATGAAAATTAATGAGATCATGAATGTTGACATTACAAACACCATCTCCATAAGTAAGCATAAATGGTTCGTTGCCGACATACTGCTGTATTCTTTTGATACGTCCGGCAGTATTCGTTTCCAGGCCCGTATCAACCAATGTTACTTTGAATGATTCACTGGTGGTGTAGTGAATATCCATTTTATTCGAGCCGAGCTCGACCGTAATATCCGAGTTATATAAATAATAATTAATGAAGTATTCTTTAATAATATGTCCTTTGTAGCCCAGGCAAATGACAAAGTCGTTGTAGCCATAGTGCTCATATATCTTCATAATATGCCACAACATGGGCTTGCCGCCTATTTCCACCATGGGCTTGGGTCGTATAGTGGTTTCTTCTGTCAGTCGTGTGCCTAAACCACCGGCAAGGATAACTACTTTCATATTATTATATAGGATTATAGAATTTACAGCAACCTGTTAAATTAAGGCGATTCGCTGCTTTAAGATAAGCAATCATTTATGGATAGTATTCTATCCAAAGACCGCTTCAACAACCTGCCATTAATTTGAAGATACCAAAAAGGCTTCGCGATATACCTGTGTTATTCCTTCCTTTAAAGAAGTGGAAGCTGTCCAGCCTAATTGATGCAGGCGTGATACATCCATGAGTTTACGTGGGGTACCGTCCGGCTTTTTTGTATCCCAAACAATGGTACCGGTAAAGCCGGTGATCTCTTTGATCATTTCAGCGAGCTCTTTAATGGTAATATCTTCGCCAACACCAATGTTCAGGGGTGATACATCGTTATAATGTTGCATGATAAAGAAACAGGCATCGGCGAGATCATCTGCATGAAGAAACTCCCGGCGGGGCGAGCCGCTTCCCCATAAGTCGACAGCAGCATTTCCGTTTACCTTTGCTTCATGAAATTTGCGTAACATCGCAGGCAATACATGCGAGTTTTGCAGATCGTAATTATCATTCGGCCCATAAAGATTGGTTGGCATCACCGTTATAAAATTGCAGTTGTACTGCGACCGGTACGCCTCGCACATTTTCAAACCGGCTATCTTGGCAATGGCATAAGGTTCATTGGTAGGTTCGAGCAAACCGGTGAGCAAATATTCTTCTTTGAGTGGTTGCGGCGCCAGTTTAGGATAAATACAGGATGAGCCCAGGAATAATAATTTCTTTACCCCATTTACGTATGACTGATGAATCACATTGGATTGGATCATCAGGTTTTCATAAATGAATTCACCACGGTATGTATTATTGGCAATGATCCCTCCCACTTTAGCAGCGGCCAGGAAAACGTAGTCCGGCTTTTCCTTTTTAAAAAAATCGATCACCTGCTGCTGGTCACGCAGGTCAAGTTCTTTGGAAGTACGAACAATGATATTGGTAAATCCTTCCTTCGTGAGCTTACGATGAATAGCACTTC
Source organism: uncultured Bacteroidota bacterium (assembly GCA_946479615.1). The sequence goes on from CAMLGR010000046.1 coordinate 25,530, forward strand.
CTACCATCCCACGATGACCGGCGATATATACTTTACTGCTTTTGTCCATCTTATTCGTATTGACGCAGGATATCATATCCTGCTTCTTTTAATATCTTATTCTTTTTGAAGATCTGGAGATCTACAGCCACCATTTCTTTTACCATTTCAGCCAGGGTATATTTGGGATACCAGCCTAATTGTTTATTCGCTTTGGAAGGATCACCGATCAGTAATTCCACTTCGGTAGGACGATAGTATTTAGGATCAACAGATACCACTTCTTTACCAACCGGGAAATGAACGGTATCTTTTGAAGATGATACTACCGCTTTTTCATCATCCGCTTTTCCCTTGAATTCAAGTTCTACACCTACTTCATGAAATGCCATGCGGATAAAATCCCGTACTGAAGTAGTAATACCCGTAGCAATAACAAAATCTTCCGGTTTTTGTTGCTGCAGGATCAGCCACATCGCTTCCACATAATCTTTGGCATGACCCCAATCCCGTTGCGCATCCAGGTTGCCCACGTATAGCTTTTCCTGCATGCCCAACGCCATTTGTGCTATGGCCCTGGTGATCTTGCGGGTAACAAATGTTTCTCCGCGCAATGGACTTTCATGATTGAACAGGATACCATTGCAGGCAAACATATCGTAGGCTTCACGATAGTTCACCGTGATCCAGTAACCATATAATTTAGCCACACCATAAGGGCTACGCGGGTAAAACGGCGTCTTTTCACTTTGAGGTACTTCCTGTACAAGTCCATACAGTTCAGAAGTGGAGGCCTGGTAGATTCTCGTTTTTTTAGCAAGGCCCAGCAGCCGCACAGCTTCGAGTATGCGTAAAGTACCGATGCCGTCTGCATTGGCTGTATATTCCGGTGTATCAAAACTCACTTTTACGTGGCTCATAGCACCGAGGTTATATATTTCATCCGGTTGAACATCCTGGATGATACGGATCAGGTTGGTGCTATCGGTGAGATCACCATAATGAAGAATAAAATTCCTGTTCTTCTGGTGAGGGTCTTCGTATAAATGATCGATACGATCGGTATTAAAAAGAGATGATCTTCTTTTAATACCATGCACTTCATATCCTTTGTCCAATAACAATTCGGCCAGGTAAGCTCCATCCTGTCCCGTGATTCCTGTAATGATTGCCTTTTTTGACATTAGGTTGGCTTTATAGTGTAATGTTGAATTTGAAAGAGAGAGGCTGAGAATTATGAATTAAGAATGATGATGAATAAATGAAATTGTATACAATTACGCCACATTCATCATTCTTAATTCATCATTCATAATTTATTACTTATTATTTAATCAATTTTTCAAGATAAGCCCCATACCCACTTTTAGAAAGCTGCACTGACAGTTCTTTGATCTTTGCCGCATCGATGAATCCATTGCGATAAGCTACTTCTTCAATACAACCAATCTTGGTCGCCTGTCTTTTTTCAATGACGCGGATAAATTCACTCGCATCACTTAATGATTCAAACGTACCGGTATCCAGCCAGGCCGTTCCCCGGCTCATAACAGCCACTTTTAATTTTCCTTTTTTCAGGTATTCCTGGTTTACATCCGTGATCTCGTATTCGCCACGGGCGGAAGGTTTCAGATTTTTCGCAATGCTTACTACGCTATTGTCATAGAAATAAAGTCCGGGTACTGCATACGCGGATTTGGGATGCACGGGTTTTTCTTCAATAGAAACAGCATTCATCGATTTATCAAATTCCACAACGCCATAACGCTGCGGATCCGATACTTCGTAGGCAAATACATACCCCCCTTCAATATCAGTAAGGGAACGGAGCGTTTCCACCAATCCTGCCCCATAAAATATATTGTCGCCCAGGATCAGGGCCACTTTATCTTTCCCGATAAATGATTCACCGATCACAAATGCCTGCGCGAGACCCTTCGGTGCTTCCTGAATGGCATATTCAAAACGACAACCCACCTGTGTTCCATCTCCCAATAATCTTTTAAAAGCGTGATTGTCTTCTGGTGTAGTTATAATTAATATTTCACGGATGCCTGCCATCATTAAAACAGACAGCGGGTAATAGATCATCGGCTTATCATAGATCGGCATCAACTGCTTACTGATAGCTTTTGTGATTGGATATAATCGTGTTCCCGATCCGCCTGCCAGAATGATTCCTTTCATAATTGGAGTTGAATGTTTGAAAGGTATTTTATTCGTACATTTTTTTATAATACTGCTGGTATTCCCCGCTGGTTACATGCGAAAGCCATTCCGTATTCTGCAGATACCAATCGATCGTCTGGCCCAGTCCTTCTTCAAAGGTAACAGAAGGTTTCCACCCCAGTTCTTTATTGATCTTACCGGCATCGATCGCATAGCGCCTGTCATGACCCGGCCTGTCTTTTACATAAGTGATCAGCTTTTCACTTTCGCCTGCGGGGCGACCGAGTTTTTCATCCATCAATTTACAAAGCAATTTTACCAGGTCAATGTTTTTCCATTCGTTGAAGCCACCAATATTATACGTGTCGCCGTTCTTTCCTTTGTGATACACAAGATCGATAGCCGTCGCATGATCTTTTACAAATAACCAATCCCTGGTATACAATCCATCTCCATATACGGGCAAAGGCTTACGCTCAATAATATTATTGATAAAAAGAGGAATGAGTTTTTCAGGGAAATGATTCGGTCCGTAGTTGTTGGAACAATTGCTGACAACCACCGGCATGTTATACGTATCATGATAAGCTCTTACAAAATGATCGGATGCCGCTTTGGAAGCACTATAAGGCGAATGCGGATCGTACTTTGTTTCTTCGGTGAAAAACCCGGTGCTGGCTAGTGCGCCGAAAACTTCATCGGTTGACACATGATAAAACCGTTTGCCTTCCCAATTACCATTCCATAATTTTTTAGCCGCATTCAGCAGATTTACCGTACCTACCACATTGGTCATTACAAA
>CAMLGR010000047.1 GCA_946479615.1 uncultured Bacteroidota bacterium
GAGCTTTAACCTGATATCTTACTACCGGAGTTATACACAGAGGGCCACAGAGGAGACACAGAGGGCCACAGAGAGATAAACTCCATCATCAGTTTACAGTAAGATAGGGAGCGATCTTTTTGTATATATCTTCTGTAACCGCCATCACTTTTTTGATATCTTCTGTTTGCTGAAAAGGTCCGTGTTCTTTCCGGTAAGCAATAATAGGATTGGCCAATGCATACCGGATATACGGATGATTTTTTAATTCATCCAGCGTAGCTGTATTGATATTGATCCTGCGCACAGCAGTATGGCCGGATTGCAGGTAGGGCTTTACCTTTTGAAAAGCTGAATCGGCCAGTCCATAAATCTCTGCTACCTGTTCCACCGAATAAAAGCCCCCGAGTTTTTCCCGGAAGCTGACGATCCGCGTAGCGAGTTTGGCTCCTATACCGGGGAGTGCGATCCATAAACTGGTATCGGCCGTGTTGATATCGATAGTCTTGTAAGGAGAGTAAGCAGGGTGGGGAGTTTCACTGGTTGAATTCATTGGGTGCGATTCTTTTGCTGCTATACGGATATAGGGCAGCAACCGCTGGTACTCTTCGCTCCGCAGGCCATAGACTTTTTGCAGGTCCCCGGCCTTATAAAAATGACCTCCTTTCTGCAGGTAATTGCTGATCGTATGAATGGTTTTTTCCCGGATCCCTAATTCCTTCCAACCATCGGCATCAAGGGTATTGGGGTCAAAAGCAAATAATCTTCCGGGTTGAACAGCCGGAGTTGATTCATTTCTTTCATAAGTATACTTTTCAGGATTATTGTCGTCCTCGCCGGTGTTGGAATAACCATATTTCCCGGTCGGTTGCCGCTCGAGTTGCCGGACAGCGGCAATCCAGGCGGTATCGGAAGGGGAGGGAATAAAGGAAGCGGGCCGCGGAAAGAAAAAGGGCAGGAAAAAGACCAGTACGATTACAAAAACCAGCACCAGGATGCCGATCCGGTCCTTCCGGCTGAAGCTGAAATAATCCTCCACCAACTTTTTCCTTTCCACAATTGTTTTTATAAAAGTAAGATGACAACAGATCGGATAAAACGTTTTTTAACAGGATTTTGGCGGGGTTTTTGTCGCCATTTTTTTCTTGTCGGTAAAGTTTAAATCCTTACCTTTGCTGTCCTTTACTTTGGCCAAATATATTTTGACATCCCAAATCATGTTTAAATAGTTGATATTCATGGGTTTTTGTTTCTCCGGAAATAAATGCCTGTGAGTGATTTGTTTGTCATTAATGTCTTTAAAACCGGTTTTTACGCATATGTCTTCAACTAAAGTGAACTCAAGAGTGGACTTCGGTAAGATCAAGCATTTAGCTGAAACTCCCGACCTTCTTGAAGTACAGATCCAGTCATTTAAAGAATTTTTCCAGTTAGAAACAACTCCAGACAAACGTAATATCGAAGGTTTGTTCAGGGTGTTTAAAGATAACTTCCCTATTACCGATACGAGAAACATTTTCGTACTCGAGTTTTTGGATTATTTCATTGACCCACCCCGTTACACGATCGACGAGTGTATGGAGCGTGGGCTGACTTACGCGGTTCCTCTCAAAGCCAAACTTCGGTTGAGCTGTAATGATGAGGAGCACGTGGATTTCCAGACCATCGTTCAGGACGTGTTCCTGGGTAATATCCCTTACATGACCCCCCGTGGTACATTCGTGATCAACGGAGCGGAACGTGTAGTGGTTTCCCAATTACACCGTTCACCTGGTGTGTTCTTCGGACAATCCATTCACCCGAATGGTACCAAGATCTATTCCGCCCGTGTGATTCCTTTCAAGGGTGCATGGATGGAATTTGCAACTGACATCAACAATGTCATGTATGCATACATCGACCGTAAAAAGAAATTCCCTGTAACCACCCTTCTTCGTTCTATCGGCTACGAAACAGATAAGGATATCCTTGAACTGTTTGGTATGGCTGATGAAGTAAAAGTAGATAAGAAGGCCCTGGCGAAATATGTAGGCAAGCGGTTAGCTGCCCGCGTATTGAGAACATGGGTAGAAGATTTCGTGGATGAAGATACCGGTGAAGTAGTTTCTATCGAAAGAAACGAGATCGTTATGGAACGTGATACCGTTCTTGACGAAGAAGCGATCGATACGATTTCCGATATGGATGTGAAAAGCGTATTCATCCAACGTGAAGATGTTGGTGGTGACTATGCGATCATCTATAACACATTGAATAAAGATACTTCCAACAGTGAGCTGGAAGCGGTACAATTCATCTACCGCCAGTTGCGTGGCGCTGATGCCCCGGATAATGAAACAGCCCGTGGTATCATCGACAAATTGTTCTTCAGCGACAAGCGTTATGATCTCGGGGAAGTTGGTCGTTACAAGATCAACCGCAAATTGAACCTTGATGCACCTCTTGATCAAAAGACATTAACAAAAGAAGATATCATCCTTATCATCAAATACCTGGTTAAATTAACCAATGGTAAAGCCGAGATCGATGATATCGATCACCTGAGCAATCGTCGTGTACGTACAGTAGGCGAGCAGTTATATGCTCAGTTCGGTGTGGGTCTTGCACGTATGGCAAGAACGATCCGTGAAAGAATGAACGTGCGTGACAACGAGGTATTTACTCCTGTTGACCTGATCAATGCAAGAACATTGTCTTCTGTGATCAATTCCTTTTTTGGAACATCACAGTTGTCGCAGTTCCTGGATCAGACCAACCCATTGAGCGAGATCACCCACAAACGTCGTATCTCCGCACTCGGACCCGGTGGTTTGAGCCGCGAAAGAGCCGGCTTTGAGGTGCGTGACGTACACTACTCACACTATGGCCGTCTTTGTACTATCGAAACCCCGGAAGGTCCAAACATTGGTTTGATCTCTACGCTTTGCGTACATGCCAAGATCAATGAAATGGGCTTTATCGAAACACCTTACCGTAAAGTAAACGACGGTAAAGTGAATATGAAAGAATTGACCTTCCTCAGTGCCGAAGAAGAAGATGAAGCAAAGATCGCACAGGCGAATGTTCAGTTATCTGATAAAGGTGAATTCTTAAATGATAAAATTGAATCACGCCAGACTGGTGATTTCCCGATCCTTGATAAAGGCGAGGTTGAATTCATGGATGTGGCGCCTAACCAGATCGTTGGTTTGAGCGCTTCATTGATCCCCTTCCTGGAACATGATGATGCCAACCGTGCCCTGATGGGATCGAACATGCAACGCCAGGCTGTGCCGCTGATCCGTCCTGATGTACCGGTGGTAGGTACAGGCCTCGAAGGAAAAGCTGCCCGCGATGCACGTATCCAGATCCACTCCGATGGAAATGGTATCGTTGAATTCGTGGATGCCAATGAAATTCATGTACGTTATGATCGCGATGATTCCGAGAAACTGGTAAGTTTCGAAGAAGATCTGCGTGTATATAAACTGACTAAATTCATCAAAACCAACCAGGAAACCTGTATCAACCTGAAGCCTGCCGTTAAGAAAGGCCAGAAGGTGAAAAAAGGCGACTTCCTTACAGAAGGTTACGCTACACAGAATGGTGAACTGGCGCTTGGTAAAAACCTGAAAGTGGCCTTCATGCCATGGAAGGGTTACAACTTCGAAGATGCCATCGTTATCTCTGAAAGAGTAGTGCGTGAGGACCTGTTTACTTCTGTTCACATTTCAGAATATGAACTGGAAGTACGTGATACAAAATTGGGTGAAGAAGAATTAACGCCGGATATCCCGAACGTTTCAGAAGAAGCGACAAAGGATCTTGATGAAAATGGTATCATCCGTGTAGGAGCACATATCAAAGAAGGAGACATCCTGATCGGTAAGATCACACCAAAAGGTGAAAGCGATCCTACTCCTGAAGAAAAATTACTTCGTGCCATCTTCGGTGATAAAGCAGGTGATGCAAAAGACGCTTCACTGAAAGCGCCGAATGGTGTAGAAGGTATTGTAATAGGAAAGAAATTGTTCCAGCGCGCCAAGAAAGATAAGAACGCGAAAGTGAGAGAGAAAGCAGCGATCGAGAAACTCGAGAAGATGCACGAGAAGAATGAAGCGGACCTGATGGAAGTATTGCTGGAAAAACTGACTACCCTGTTAAGAGAATTCAGCTCTGCAGGTGTAAGCAACAATTTCGGTGAAATACAGATCGGTAAGGGAGCAAAATTCACTTCCAAGAACCTGACTGGTCTGGATTACCAGAACATCAACCCGCTGGGATGGACAGGCGATAAGAAAGTGGATGATCAGATCAATACGTTGTTGCACAACTTCAATATCAAATTCAACGAAGAACTGGGTCGTTACAAGAGAGAGAAATTCAATATCTCTATCGGTGATGAATTACCTGCCGGTGTATTGAAACTCGCGAAAGTATACCTCGCTGTAAAACGTAAGTTGAAAGTGGGTGATAAAATGGCGGGTCGTCACGGTAATAAAGGTATCGTTGCCAAGATCGTTCGTGCAGAAGACATGCCATTCCTGGAAGATGGAACACCGGTGGATATCGTATTGAATCCATTGGGTGTGCCAAGCCGGATGAACCTCGGGCAGATCTATGAAACAGTATTGGGATGGGCCGGTGAAAAACTGGGATTGAAGTTCGCCACGCCAATCTTCGACGGAGCTACTACAGAAGAAATCGAGAAATATTGTGCCGATGCAGGATTACCTAAGTTCGGTCACACATACCTCTACGATGGTGAAACGGGAGATCGTTTCCACCAGAAAGCAACGGTAGGTATTATCTACGTCATCAAACTTCACCACATGGTGGATGATAAGATGCATGCACGTTCTATCGGGCCATACAGTCTTATTACTCAGCAACCGCTGGGTGGTAAAGCACAATTCGGTGGTCAGCGTTTTGGGGAAATGGAAGTGTGGGCGCTAGAAGCATACGGTGCATCGAATATCCTGCAGGAATTATTGACCATCAAATCGGATGATATCATTGGTCGTGCAAAAACCTATGAATCGATCGTGAAAGGTGACAACGTTCCAAGAGCAGGTATCCCTGAATCGTTCAATGTACTGGTGCACGAGTTGCGCGGATTAGGATTAGATCTCAAGTTTGAATAATAATTCAAAAATCAAAATTCAAAAGTCAAAAGAGAGTATTACAATCGGACAGCTTTTTGACTTTTGATTTTTGACTTTTGAATTGCTTTTTAGTTCTACTAATATTTTAAAGAAAAATATGGCTATCAAAAAAGAAAATCGCCCGAGACCAACCTTTTCGAAGATCACTATCGGCCTGGCTTCTCCGGATACCATCCTGGAAAGAAGTTATGGTGAAGTGTTGAAACCGGAAACAATCAATTACCGGACATACAAACCGGAACGTGATGGTCTTTTCTGCGAAAGGATCTTCGGGCCGGTAAAAGATTATGAATGCGCCTGCGGTAAGTACAAACGTATCCGTTACAAGGGTATCGTATGCGACCGTTGTGGTGTGGAAGTAACGGAGAAGAAAGTTCGCCGTGAAAGAATGGGTCACATCAAACTGGTTGTACCGGTTGTACATATATGGTATTTCAAATCTCTTCCAAATAAGATTGGTTACCTGCTTGGAGTTAGCTCCAAGAAACTGGAAAGCATTATCTATTACGAGCGTTTTGTAGTGATACAAACCGGTATCCGTGCAGATAAGGGCCAGAACGTTGGTGACCTGCTGACAGAAGAAGAATACCTGGATATCCTCGATGCGTTACCAAAAGAAAATCAGTACCTGCCTGATGATGATCCTGAAAAGTTCATCGCCAAGATGGGTGCAGAAGCAGTGCATGATATGCTGCAACGTATCGATCTTGATCAGTTATCATTCGACCTGCGTAATGCAGCAGCGACTGAAACTTCCCAGCAACGTAAAGCGGATGCCCTGAAACGTTTGAGCGTAGTAGAAGCATTCCGTGATGCCAATCTTCGTATCACTAACCGTCCTGAATGGATGGTGATGCAATACATTCCTGTTATTCCACCGGAACTGCGTCCGCTTGTTCCTTTGGATGGCGGTCGTTTCGCTTCTTCTGATCTGAATGACCTTTATCGTCGTGTGATCATCCGTAATAACCGTTTGAAAAGATTATTGGAGATCAAAGCGCCGGAAGTAATCTTACGTAACGAAAAACGTATGTTACAGGAAGCGATCGATTCATTGTTCGACAACTCACGTAAATCGAATGCGGTTAAAGCAGAAGGTGGTCGTGCATTGAAATCATTGAGCGATGTATTGAAAGGTAAACAAGGTCGTTTCCGTCAGAACCTCCTCGGTAAACGTGTTGACTACTCCGGTCGTTCTGTAATCGTTGTAGGACCTGAACTCAAATTACATGAGTGCGGTCTTCCAAAAGATATGGCTGCCGAATTGTTCAAGCCATTTATCATTCGTAAACTGATTGAAAGAGGTATCGTAAAAACAGTAAAGTCTGCAAGGAAGCTTGTTGACAAGAAAGAAGCTGTGGTTTGGGATATCCTTGAAAATATATTGAAAGGTCACCCGATCATGCTGAACCGGGCCCCCACGCTTCACCGTTTGTCGATACAGGCTTTCCAGCCCAAATTGATCGAAGGTAAAGCGATACAGTTGCACCCGTTGGTAACTACCGCGTTCAACGCCGATTTCGATGGTGACCAGATGGCCGTTCACGTACCGCTCAGCAATGCAGCCGTACTGGAAGCTCAATTATTGATGCTGGCCTCACACAACATCCTCAACCCGCAGAACGGTACGCCAATTACCCTTCCTTCACAGGACATGGTACTCGGATTGTACTATATCACCAAAGGAAGAAAGACCATGGGTGATGTAGTGGTTCGCGGAGAAGGTAAAGCCTTTTATTCCGCAGAAGAAGTGATCATTGCCTATAACGAAGGCAAGGTTGATCTTCATGCCTGGATCAAGGTAAAAGCAAACATCCGTAACAACGATGGTTTGCTGGAGCACAAACTGATCGATACAACAGTAGGTCGTGTTATTTTCAACCAGCACGTACCGGCCGAGGTTGGTTTTGTAAATGCATTATTGACGAAAAAGAACCTTCGCGAGATCATCGGTGACATTATCGAGATCACCAATGTTCCGAAAACAGCGAAGTTCCTGGATGATATCAAACAATTAGGTTTCCGCACAGCCTTCCAGGGTGGTTTGTCATTTAGTATTAATGACCTGATCATCCCTGATGTGAAAGAAGAAATGCTGGACAATGCGAAGGTGGAAGTAGATGAAGTGTGGGAAAACTATAACATGGGTCTGATCACCAACAACGAGCGATATAACCAGATCGTTGACATCTGGAGCCGTGTGGATACAAGGATCACTGAAACATTGATCCGTGAGCTGGCGAATGACAAACAGGGCTTCAACTCTGTATTCATGATGCTTGATTCCGGCGCCCGTGGTTCCAAACAACAGATCAAGCAGCTGGCAGGTATGAGAGGATTGATGGCTAAGCCAAGAAAATCCGGTTCAACAGGATCTGAGATCATCGAGAACCCGATCCTTTCCAATTTCAAAGGTGGTCTGAATGTATTGGATTACTTTATCTCTACGCACGGTGCGCGTAAAGGTCTTGCGGATACGGCCCTTAAAACAGCCGATGCCGGTTACCTTACCCGTCGTCTCGTTGACGTAGCACAGGATGTAGTTATTACAGAAGAAGATTGTGGTACGCTTCGTGGTATCGCCACTTCAGCACTGAAAGACAATGAGGATATCATCGAACCATTGTCTGACAGGATCATGGGACGTACATCGCTCCATGATGTATACCATCCGCAGAATGAAGAATTACTGGTAGGTGCCGGTGAAGGAATCACTGAGGACCTGGCCCGCAAAATAGAAGAAGCAGGTATTGAAACAGTAGAGATCCGTTCTGTACTGACCTGCGAAAGCAAACGCGGATGCTGTGTGAAATGCTATGGTAAGAACCTGGCATCCGGTATTCTGGCACAAAAAGGAGATGCAGTAGGTATCATCGCCGCACAGTCGATCGGTGAGCCTGGAACACAGTTGACCCTCCGTACCTTCCACGTAGGTGGTGTCGCTGGTTCTGCTGCGGTTGATTCCACCTTGCTGGCCAAGTTTGATGGTACGATACAGTTCGATGGTTTACGTTCTGTAACCACTGAAAATAGCGAAGGCGAAAAAACACAGGTTGTTATCGGCCGTACCGGTGAGGTTCGTATCATCGATACCAAGAATGACCGCCTGCTCATCACCAATAACATTCCTTATGGCGCAACCCTGAACGTGAAAGACGGACAGAAAGTAAGCAAGGGAGATGTGTTGTGCACATGGGATCCGTTCAACAACGTTATCGTTGCTGAGATCCAGGGCAAGCTGAAATTCGAAAACGTTATTGAAGGTGTTACTTACCGCGAAGAATCAGATGAGCAAACAGGTCACCGTGAGAAAGTGGTTATCGAAACCCGCGATAAAACAAAGATCCCTTCTATCTTACTCGAAGGAAAAGATATCAAATCGTATAACCTTCCCACCGGTAGCCATATCATGCTTGATGAAGGCGATGATGTAAAAGCCGGCCAGGTTATCGTGAAGATACCCCGCGTATTAGGTAAGCTGAGAGATATCACCGGTGGTCTTCCACGTGTTACCGAGCTTTTCGAAGCAAGAAACCCAAGCAATCCTGCTGTAGTTTCCGAGATCGATGGTGTGGTAATGATGGGCTCCATCAAACGTGGTAACCGCGAGATCATCATCGAAGCAAAAGATGGTGTACAGAAAAAATACCTCGTGCCATTGACAAGACAGATCCTGGCACAGGATGGTGACTTCGTAAAAGCTGGTTCGTCGCTTTCCGACGGACAAACATCACCACAGGATATTCTTTCTATCCAGGGACCATTCGCAGTACAACAGTACGTAGTGAACGAGATCCAGGAAGTATATCGTTTACAGGGTGTGCGTATCAATGATAAACACATCGAAGTAATCGTTCGCCAGATGATGCGTAAAGTGGTCATCGTTGATCCGGGTGATACGAAATTCCTCGAAGACGATTCGGTAGATAAATTCGAATTCGTGGAAGAGAACGATTATATCTTCGATAAGAAAGTGGTTACTGAATCAGGAGAATCTTCCAGGCTGCGCGCCGGACAGATCATCAGCCTGCGTGAAGTAAGAGAAGAAAACTCCGTACTTCGCCGGAATGATAAGAAACTGGTAGAATACCGCGATGCCATGCCTGCTACCTCGGCGCCAACGCTGCTGGGTATCACCAAAGCATCACTCGGTGTACAAAGCTGGATCTCTGCTGCTTCGTTCCAGGAAACAACCAAAGTGCTGTCACAAGCCGCTATTCATGGTAAAACAGATGATATGCTCGGTCTGAAAGAGAATGTGATCACAGGTCACCCGATCCCGGCCGGTACTGGTTTACGTGAATTCGAGAACATGATCGTAGGTAGCAAGGAAGAATATGAATTGCTGCAAACGACACGTGAAGCAATGGCTTTCGATGAAGAAGAGTAATCGCTGATTTAAGAAAGATTAAGGAAACGATTTCACAGATATTGAGGAGTAAGGATTTGATTCTTACTCCTTTTTTTTAAAAAAATATCAATATCTTAAAGCGTGTAACACAGGGGCTTCAAAGGGATATATGCTGGTCAATCATAGTATCGGTGAAATCATAAGAATCCGTTAATCTGTGGTCCTGCCTTTTTATTCATGGTTAATTTTACAAAATGAAAAATGGATTGTTGATCTGGAATGTGGTCTTGACGCTTATCGCCGGCTACCTGCTCTATGCTGTATTGTCTAAAAAATCGAACAGCACCGTTTCCGCTGCTAAAATGAGCCATGATTCCGCCGCTGGTTCTTCTTCTCCTTTCCGTATCGCTTATTTTGAAATGGATTCGGTTGAGAACAACCTCGACATGGTAAAAGCGGTAAAAGCAGAGATCAATAAAAAAGATGACGAGTATAACAATGATATCTCCAAGCTCGATATGACCTACCGCAAAGAATATGACAGGCATATGCAGACAGTGAAGTCCCAGGCCGAGCTGGAAGCAGCACAGAATGACCTGAAAATATTAAGCGATAAACTAAAAGGACAAAAGCAGGAACTTGACCAGGAATACCAGGACTTCGTTATGCGCCGCAATCTCACAGTCAAAAAGAAGATCGAAGACTTCCTGGCTAAATATAATGTGTCGAAGAATTATTCCTATATCGTGTCGTATGAGCAGGGACTTTTTTATTACAAGGACACGGCCTACAATATTACCGGTGATCTGATCAGGGGATTGAATGAAGAATACAAGACGAAGAAAGATTGACCTTAAATATGAATTAAGAATGATGAGTTATAAATTATGAATGTGGCGTACATAAGTCACCATTCATAATTTATAACTCATCATTCTTAATTTATATTCACTCGTTGTTCAGGCAAAATTTACTTATCTTGATAACAAATCATCTTACATGTCAGAACATGCCAGTTCTTTTAAACCCACGCTTGGGTTATTTGATGGTACCATGCTGGTAGCAGGGTCCATGATCGGCTCCGGTATATTCATTGTGAGTGCAGACATAACCCGTAATACCGGCAGTGCTGGCTGGCTGATCGCCGTATGGCTGATCACCGGGTTTATGACATTGACAGCAGCGCTTAGTTATGGTGAACTAAGTGGTATGTTCCCCAAAGCCGGCGGGCAATATGTGTACCTCAAAGAAGCCTATAACCCGTTAATGGGCTTTCTCTATGGCTGGAGTTTCTTTGCCGTGATACAAACAGCGACCATTGCAGCCGTAGGAGTGGCATTCTCCAAATTCTTAGCGTACCTGGTACCGGAACTTGGAAACAGTTATTTCTTATTCGATGCAGGTATCGTAAAAGTATATTCGGGTCAGTTGGTTTCCATCTTCATCATTTGCCTGCTTACCTATGTCAACTCACGCGGGGTGAAAGAAGGAAAGTTTATTCAAACCCTGTTTACCTCGGCTAAGCTACTTTCCCTTTTCGGGTTGATCGTCTTTGGCTTTTTATTGGTGAAAGAGAGTTTCTGGGCGGAGAACTGGAAAACCGGTTTTACAGCCATGCAGGACTTTGGTGAAAAAGATGCGACCGGTACTTTGCATCCGACGAATTGGATCGGTATTTCCGGTAGTGCATTGATGGGAGCAATTGCTGCCGCAATGGTAGGTTCCATTTTCAGTAGTGATGCCTGGAACAATGTCACCTTCATTGCCGGTGAAATGAAAAATCCAAAACGCAATATCGGGTTGAGTTTATTCCTGGGAACATTTATCGTTACCGTCATTTATGTTTCTGCCAACCTGATGTATTTAAATGTGATGCCATTGAATGAACTCGCATTCCCGATGGATGACAGGGTAGCAGTAGCAGCCGCTAATAAAATATTCCCTTCTTCGGGTACGATCGTGATCGCTGCGCTGATCATGGTATCTACCTTCGGTTGTAATAATGGATTGATCCTTTCCGGCGCAAGGGTATACTATACAATGGCAAAAGATGGATTATTCTTTAAGAAAGTAGGAGAGTTGAACAAAGCAGCTGTACCGCAACTGGCGCTATGGATACAATGTATTGTCGCTTCGATCTGGAGCCTGAGTGGACGGTATGGACAATTGCTTGATATGATCTCTTTCGTGGTAGTGCTGTTTTACATGCTGACGATCATCGGTATTTTTATACTTCGTAAAAAACGTCCCGATGCAGAAAGACCGTATAAAGCATTCGGTTATCCTGTATTACCGGCGCTCTATATCCTGATGGGGGCCGCTTTTTGTGTACTGCTGATCATTTTCAAACCTGAATTTACCTGGCCCGGTTTTATTATCGTGCTGCTGGGAGTACCGTTGTACTATTTAGCGATTTCGGGGAAGAAGGGGGAATGAGAAATAAGAAATGAAAAATAAGGAATGAGAAAGTAATGTAAAATTTAAAACCGCAAAATATAAAATGTAAAAGGAGCTGCCGGTCGCAGCAACACCGATAAAATACCATGGATACTTATGGCTAAATATTCAATCGCAATACATGGCGGCGCCGGAACCATTCTGAAAGAAGATATGACGCCTGAACTGGAAGCCGCTTATCTCGAAGGACTGGAAACAGCCCTTAATGCGGGATATGCTGTATTGGAGCAAGGTGGCAGCGCTGTCAATGCGACCAAAGCGGCTGTAGTGGTACTGGAAGATAATAGGCTCTTCAATGCAGGACGCGGTTCAGTATTTACCAAGAAAGGTGTACAGGAAATGGATGCTGCCATTATGAACGGGGTCAATTTGAATGCCGGTGCTGTCGCGGGGATCCGCAATGTGCGCAATCCGATCGAGCTGGCAACAGAAGTCATGATCAACAGTGATCATGTTTTTCTCAGTGGCAAAGGCGCGAATGATTTTGCGATCAGGCAGGGGATCAAGCTGGAGCCTGATGAATACTTCTTCAGCCAATTCCGCTATGATCAATGGAAGGCCATCCGTGATTCGGATAATTATTCACTCGATCATACGCACCAGGAAGTGGAAGAACTGATGCGGGATAAAAAATTCGGTACCGTAGGAGCAGTAGCCTGTGACCAGGAAGGAAATATTGCAGCAGCTACCAGTACCGGCGGGATGACCAATAAAAAATACGGACGTATTGGTGATAGCCCCCTGATCGGTGCCGGCACCTATGCCAATAACAACACGTGTGCGATCAGTTGCACCGGGCATGGCGAACCTTTTATCCGTTCGGTAGCGGCCTATGATGTAAGCTGCCTGATGGAATACAAAAACTACTCTTTACAGGAAGCGATGGATATCGTAGTCAATAAAAAATTAATTGCTTTGGATGGGGAAGGAGGTATGATCGGTGTGGACGCCAAAGGAAATACAGCCATGTTATTCAATAGCGCAGGTATGTACAGGGCGATGAAAAATAATGACGGGAAGAAAGAAATTTCGATCTATAAATAAATCACAGTCAAAATTCAAAAGTAAAAATTCAAAAAGCAATCGGCTTTTTTGAATTTTTACTTTTGAATTTTGACTATTCCTATCCCTACCTTTGTACTCATGAAGAAATACGCTGTCCTTGTCGCAGGAGGTTCCGGAACAAGAATGGGAGGCGATCTGCCCAAACAATTCATGTTGCTGAAGGATAAACCTGTACTGTATTATTCCCTCAAAGCTTTTCTCGATGCGTTCGAAGATCTCGAAGTCATCCTTGTATTACCGGCGGATTATACCCGCATGGGACAGGAGATCATCGATGCTTATTTTGATAACGAACGGATCAATATTGCAGAAGGTGGTGATACCCGTTTTCAATCCGTAAAAAATGGGCTGGAGCTGATCAGGGAAGAATCCGTGATTTTTGTTCATGATGCGGTCCGCTGCCTCGTAAGCAAGCAACTTATTTTCCGTTGCTATGAAACCGCTTTATCTACCGGCAGTGCGGTACCGGCTATTGCAAGCAAGGATAGTGTAAGGATACTTACTGCAGATGGCAATGACGCTGTAGACAGGAATACGATTGTATTGATACAAACACCCCAGACCTTTCACAGCAAAATATTATTGCCTGCTTTCAATATCGATTACAAGGATAAATTCACTGATGAAGCTACGGTCGTGGAAGCCTTCGGACTAAAAGTTTCTTTAGTAGAAGGAGAAGACAATAACATCAAGATCACCCGCCCCCTCGATATGTTTATTGCCGAACATATTTTAAGCTCTATGTGAAACCTATGTCCCTATGTGCCTATGTGGTGAGATTACGCAATACTGTTATAGGAATATAGCCGACTGGCGTAGATTTACCACATAGGGACATAGGTTTCACATAGGTTATTTCTTGAGCCATTTAAGATAGAAAGGAAGACGGTTGAGTTTCAGCGCTGCATATTTCTCTTCGGTAGCTCCGAAGCTGCTATAGAAGAAAGCCAGGTTGCGGATATCAGATCCTTCGAAATCAAGTAAAATATTCTGCCCCGCATAATCTTTAATAAAAGAATCGATCAGCGCATGAGAAGCGCCGATCGTACGGCCATCCGGATGATTCCCTACTAAAATATAATAAGCCCTGTTATGCGAAAACAGGAAGATGCAGGAAGATACCAGTTCCTTTTTCGCAGATAATATCCCATAGGTCATGGCTTTCCCTTTCGCATATAAATACTGGTATAATTGTTTGAACCGTTCCACATTTTCCTGTGATTCTTTGGTATAGGTTCTCATCTGCGCTACTGCGAGTTGTATGACCTGCTCACTATCAAGATTTCTGACGGGTGTACAACCGGCTTGCACTGCCCGGCGGATATTACGTTGAATATTTTCACGGTAACCGGAATAAAGATCGGTATACGGTTTATTGAGGTCAAGAATATAATTGCTGCGCTGGTACAACGTATAAGCAGGAAGAGGAAAAACATTCTGATGATTCAGGTAAATATCCCAGTAGCGAAACTTGGCCGGGATCGCATCAAGAAATGCGCTGACCAGTTCTGCTGTGATCTCATTCCCGAATATACCCAGTTGGGCGGAAAGAAAGGGTTGATACAAATAACTGATGCCATACTTTTTATTCCAGGTAAGCGGCATCACAGCTTCGTAATCATTCAATACGAGCGCATCCCATTGCTGCGACATGGAATCGAGATAAAAGGAATATCCATACATTAAGCCATTGCCGGCTTTATCGATACAGGCATCCCATTTTGCAGTATCGATTTCTTTATGCTGGAGATAATATATATTCTTTATTGGCGGCATAGTGAATTTGGAAAGTTAGCCATAGAAGACCGCAGAGATAAAGAAGACCGCGGAGAATGCCGCTGCCTGTATAATTATTTCTCTGTGGCCCGCTCTTCCTTTCAGAAAGCGAAGTTGCGGTCAAATTTCCTGAAATTAAAATTAGCGATATCAATAGAAAAAGAGATCGTACGTAAAAGCCTGTTCTGCTTTGGTAAATAAGATGCCTTGTAATCTTTAAACACCCTGCTATACAGTAAAGGAATATAAATATTGATCGTTTCTTTCAGTATCGGGATATGAATACCGGCATCGAACAGGAAACGGTCCTGGTTGGATTCCCGTTCCCATCCATCAGCCTGTGTGCCTATATCGGCAAATAATTTCAACGGGATTTTAAAAGGTAATAAACTCAATGGATTGATATTATCGGGAATGGTAGTGCTGAAATTCACTGCCACCAGCCAGTCATCCGTTTTGCCTACTTTATCACCCAGCAGGTCCGTTCTGAACTTAAACCCGCCATCTCTTATCATGATCTGCTGGCTGGCCATTCCTTCAAACTTATTCCGCCCGATAAAATAATCGCTGTAGGTATAATCTTCATAGCCATTGGCGCCGGTCAGGTTTAAATGATACCGGTCGGTAGCAAATTGTTTGGAGATGGTCTTGGAACTGGTATAAAAGAATTTCCCGGCAAACAGCCGTACATCCAGCCCACCTTCTTTGGCATAATTAAAGAAATATTTACCTGTAAAAGCGGCCCGCACAAAATCTTTTCCCTGCTCTATTTTCAGTTCACCGCGATAGGGATACAGGGAACGGTAATTCTCGATCACCACTTGCAATTGCTGTAATGTCCTGTGTTCGTGTTGCGTTTCCACTCTTTGTTTCAGGATGGTATCGATACCAGGATTAAAAATGCTGTCATACCTGATACGATAAGATTCTTCGTTAAACAGGTATGTTTTCCATTGGATATACCTGTTCATCGTACTTCGTGGATCTTTTTCCCTGAATGTAAGCCGGGCGCCCGGTACCAGCTTTTGGTAATTGAAATATTGTTTATTCCCGTCTTCTTTTTTGAATTCGTTGACGGAAAAGCTGGAGGCGCTGACACCAATATCGATCTTTCTGAATAAACCACCCGGGTAATAACTATAATTCAGCAATCCCAACCCGGTCATTCTTTTAGAACCGGTACCATACATGGGTATAAAAAGATATTGTAATGGGGAAGGAGGTAATTTCATATTGGTGATCACCGCACCGATCATCAATTTATCATAGCTGTTAAAACCAAAGACCGGCCCGATCAGCAACGCATTCTTTGGCGGCTTGTTCTTATAATCAGCATAAAACCTGGGATTAAGCAGGAAGCCTGTCTTGCTGCCGGTTCTTACCTGTGTGGGTAATACCCCTTTCCTGTCAAGATACGCAAAGGCTTCATCCAGGTTTTTGCCACTACTTTGTTCGAGTGATTTCTTGAAATCTTCCCGTTGGGGATGTTTGAATTGCCATTGCGCATAGTAATCGCGCATGGCTTTTTGGAAGGCTTGCTCTCCCAATACCGATTGCAGGTATCTTATCCATTCACCTGCTTTGTAATAAGCGACCAGTCCATAATTCTTTTCGCTGAAAGCGGCTGAAGTAGTGGTAATAGGCTGATCTGTTTTTTCTGCGACTGTACTTTCAAATAATATCCTGTCTGATGAAGTACTATGGATATGATTTCTTTTGCCATATTGTAATTCATAATAACTATTGATCCCTTCATCCATCCACGGTTGATCCCTTTCATTGGTCGCGAGGATGCCATAGAGCCAGTTATGTCCTACCTCATGGGCAATCGTCGATTCCAGTGAAGCAGGAGAATCATCAGGAGAGATAACGGTGATCGTGGGGTATTCCATACCTCCGCCAAAACTTTGCGGACCCTGTACCACGCTTACTGTTTGATAGGGGTATTCACCCAGTTCACCGGAATAGAATTGTACCGCGCGTTTAATATAGGTCAATGCATTCTGCCAGGTCGTTTTTTCAGCAGGCGTATAATAGCTGAACAGTGTCACTGTTTTTCCCGAAGGCAGGCTGCAGCTATCTTCATTCACAATAAAACGTTTATCCGCAAACCAGGCAAAATCATGTACGCGATCCTGTTTGTACCGTAAAATTTTAATATCAGCGGAGGAAGCCGGGTATTCCTGTGTTACTGTTTTAAGGGAACCGCCTTTTGTTTTTACTTTCTTATGGACCGGTGTCCAGTTAAAAGTCGCCCTCGTTCTTAACCAGGCTTTTTCCTCCTGATTTTGCAATTCACCGGTAGCGGCCACTACATAATTGGCGGGAACCGTAATGCTCACATCAAAATTTCCAAACTCGCTATAGAATTCTCCCTGGTCGAGATAGGGCATCGGATGCCATCCGTTCTTATCGTATACCGCCGGTTTCGGATACCATTGCGTGACCTGGAAGCTTTCTCCATCATAGCCACTGCGTGAAAAATTATAAGGAAGTTTTACATGAAATGGCGTGGTGATCGTGATCGTTTGTCCCGGTGGGAGTGGAGACGGTAATAATAATTTTATGACATCGATATATTCCGGGTGATCGGTTGTCTGCGCGGTAATATTATTCACCTTGAAATCCAGCCGGTTGATATATCCTTTCTGTTCTTTATCCGAGAAATAGAATTTGTTATTGCCATTGCCAAGTAATTGGTCACTGAAAGCGGTCTTATCATTCTTATAGGCATTGGGCCAGAGATGGAACCAGATATAAGTAAGTGTATCGGGAGAATTATTGATATATTCCAGCTTTTCAAAAGCGTCCAGCGTGTGTTGTTTGTCGTTGAGAGAAACTTCTATAGAGTAATTCACCTGTTGCTGCCAGTAATTTAGTTGACAGTTGACAGCCGGCAGTTGGCAATAAAAGAAGGCTACGAGCAGTAGTTTTTTCAAAAGATGATATTTATGTTTCACGCAAAGACGCTAAGGTTTCGCGAAAAAAATTTGCTGTGTTTCACGCAAAGCCGCTAAGATTCGCCAAGCCGCCAAGTCATAGAAGCTCTTTGCGCCTTCGCGAAACTTGGTGCCTTTGCGTGAAACCTATTCGAATTTGCCCGGTTTATTCAACAATTCAAATAATTTGGCAAATGATGTTTTCAACTGTGTATCAAACTCCGCCTGCAGATCTTCCGGGTAAGGATGTTTGAATTTCCAATCGTTGTAATAGGCTTTGATCACTTTATCGAAATTCTCCGGGCCGGCACTCAGCTCTGCAATATACATCCATACGGCAGTCTTCAGGTAAATGACCGTACCATAGGTTTCCTTATCCTTGAAATCAGCCGAAGGCGTTTCGATCGGTTCCTCCATCGGGATCTGTGACAATGCATTGTACACAGTACCCAGGAATTCATCCAGCGGTTTTGTCTTCAGGTCTTCGGGTAACATTTTACCGAATACACTATTGGTCCTGTATTTCTCTGCTTCATAACGGAACTGAAAAAAGGTGTTCATGCCTTCATCCATCCAGGCATGATCTCTTTCATTGCTGGCGAGAATGCCGTAAAACCAGTTATGTCCCACTTCATGCGCAATTACCCCATCGAGTTCCGCTTCATCGGCTTCAGGACTGGTGATCAATGTGATCATCGGGTATTCCATACCGCCCGACATGACATTCTTTGGCCCTTCTACCGCCTGTGCAACAGGATACGGATACTCGCCGATCCAGTTGGAATAATGACGGATCGCATCTTCTACATACGAAGTACTCTTTTTCCAGTTGGAGTTCCCGGCTTCATAGCTGTAGGTAAATACATCGATCACTTTACCGGAAGCAAATTGTGCTGTATCATAACGTACTACAAAATCCTTATCGGCAAACCAGGCGAAATCATGGATCTGTTCGCCTTTATACTCCAGTGTTTTGGTAGCGCCGGAAGCAACAGGCGTGTATTTTTTAATGGCATTCGTGGAATCATTGTTATTTGTACCGATCGTTTTGTAAGCGGCCAGTTCTGCTGCATTCTGTAAAGTGCCGGTAGCGCCGACAACAAAATTGGAAGGCACTGTTATCTTCACATCGAAACTGCCAAACTCGCTATAAAACTCTCCCTGGTCGAGATAGGGGATCGGGTGCCATCTTTTCCTGTCATATACTGCCGGTTTGGGATACCATTGACAGATGATATAGGATTGATCGAGGTGACCCGAACGTGAATTATAGGTTGGGATCTTTACATGAAAGGGGGTAGCGATCTTTATCTTTTCACCGGGTTGCAATGTTTTGGGCAATACCAGTTTGATGATATCGATATTGCCATTGGGATCAGCTTCTGTTTTTGCCACCAGTCCATCCACGGTAAAATTAAGACCATCGATAAAGCCTTTATCTTTCATATCCTTCCAGCGTTGCTTGCCATCTTTCTCGCGAAAGATCTGTTTGGCATAAGCGGTCTTGTCATTCTTATAGGCATTGGGCCAGAGATGGAACCAGATGAAATCGAGTTTGTCGGGAGAGTTGTTGCTGTATTCCAGGTTCAGCATTCCTTTTAAGGAATAATCGGAAGTGTTAAGGGTAACATCGATATTATAGTTGACTTCCTGTTGCCAGTAAGTTGACTGGCCGGAGGCGATCGTTATAATACACAGGGTAGCAAGAGAGAAAAGGATTTTTTTCACAAGGACATATTTCTCCAAAAATAATAGCTAAAACTGACATTTCATATCAAATAAAGGGTTAAAATAGAGAGGGTTAGGGTTAGAGTAAGAATTATGAGTTATGAATGATGAATGGGCGCCCGGAAGCAGGGAATGACCAGCAATCACGTTACAATTCATAATCGTACGACCATTTCATCTGGATACTTTGCGTAGACAAATAGAGGGGGTTAGGGTTAGAGTAAGAATTATGAGTTATGAATGATGAATGGGCGCCCGGAAGCAGGGAATGACCAGCAATCACGTTACAATTCATAATCGTACGACCATTTCATCTGGATACTTTGCGTAGACAAATAGAGGGGGTTAGGGTTAGAGTAAGAATTATGAGTTATGAATGATGAATGGGCGCCCGGAAGCAGGGAATGACCAGCAATCACGTTACAATTCATCATTCTTAATTCATAATTCTCTCACTTCCCTTTCCCTTTAAAAATGATCCGCAGGGTGTGCAGCATGATCTTGAAATCCAGGGCCAGTGGAATATTTTCGATATACAACAGGTCGTACTTGCAGCGTTCCACCATTTCATCTACATTCTCCGCATAGCCAAACTGGATCATTCCCCAGCTTGTCAGCCCGGGTTTTACTTTCAGCAAATACTTATAATAAGGAAAACGAAGGATCAGTTGATCGATGTAGTAACGCCGTTCGGGTCGGGGGCCTACCAGGCTCATATCGCCGAGCAGGATATTCCATAACTGCGGCAATTCATCCAGCCGCCATTTGCGCATGACCTTTCCCCAGCGGGTAATCCGGGCATCGTGATCGGAGGAGAGGGCAGGACCTTCTTTTTCCGCATCCTTTATCATCGAACGGAATTTATACATCACGAAGGTCTTTCCTTTATAACCTACTCTTTCCTGTGTATAGAAAACAGGTCCCTGCGAAGAGAAGCGAACGCGGATCAATGTATAAAGAAGCAGGGGTGATAATATAATCAAACCCAGCAGGGCCACCATTACATCGATCAACCGTTTGATATGTTGTTGCCATTGGGGGATCAATCCTGTTTGCAGATCGATCAGTGCAGCACCCATCACATTACTTGTTTTGACAGATCCCGATAAAATATCCAGTATACCCGGTTGGATCTTTACTTCCACATCTTTTTCACTTAACCGGCTGATGATCGTTTCTACCAGTGCCTGATCGCCTGGTTCCAGGGCGAGTACTACCTGTTTGATATCATGCTGATCGATGATCGTTTCCAGTCCGGTAAGTGTGCCGAGTTGAGGGATCATTTTACTGATACCATTCTTTCCATTGGCAACTGGCGATACATAACCGGTATACCGGTAACCGCTATCTACCAGGTTCCCTGCTGTTTCGCGGTATACCTTTATGGCATTATCTCCCTGGCCGATCATAAGCGTATTGAAATATACCTTGCCGCTCAGCAACTGGTTCTTTACTTTTGATAAAATGACCATGCGGCCGGTAAAGATAAACACCAGGTGCAGGGCAAACAGGCAAAGGAAGGCGAGATAGTAATAGGTATAATTATCTTTTACATCATCCAGGATAAAGGCAAAGAACAATATGATGGTACCGACAAGGCTGGCGATAAACGTAACCGTGAATTCGAGCAATCTCGATTTGCGGTACAACGAATGATAAGCGCCCAGCAGGGTATAAAAGGATACCCAGGCCAGTGGTATAAAAATGATCCCGAGCCAGAATATATTATTCACCTGTATCTGGCCGGCATCGGCGATGGTTTGTTTGAGGATCAGTTTGCGGATAAAATAAAAAGCGGCCCAGGCCAGCGCCGCCATAAAAAAATCGGCTGCTGCATACCAGGCGATCGATATTTGTTTGCTTTTCTGCATCAACGGGGAATAACGTTGTTGCCGATCCGGGCCAGGATTTTGTGTGCTACATCCATAGCAGCCAGTCCGTCCAGTTCAGATACGATCGTTCTTGTATTATTCAGGATCGCATTTTTAAATTCTTCCAGTTCGCGTTTGATGGCATTTACTTCAGGCACCGGCGGATTATCTACCGCGATTGTTTTTTTACCGGAAGGCGTTTCGATATCAAAGGCAAATACGTTGGAATCTTTGGGTTCTTTTAATTTAATGATCTCGGCCTTCTTATTTAAAAAATCGATACCGATATAAGCATCTTTCTGAAACAGCCTGATCTTACGCATCTTCTTCATCGAAATACGGCTTGACGTAAGATTGGCGACGCAACCATTATCGAATTCGATCCGCACGTTGGCGATATCGGGTGTTTCAGTGAGTACGGCTACGCCGCTGGCGGAAATACTTTTCACATCGCTTTTCACAATGCTTAATATAATATCGATATCATGGATCATGAGGTCGAGGATCACACTGACTTCGGTGCCCCGCGGATTGAATTGCGCCAGACGGTGTACTTCGATGAACATGGGATTGAACTCGCGGTCCTTCACGGCGAGAAAAGCAGGATTGAACCGTTCCACATGACCTACCTGGAATTTGATGCCGGCTTCATCGGCCAGCTTCACCAGTTGACGCGCTTCTTCCATCGTATTGGCCAGTGGTTTCTCTACAAATACGTGCTTGCCTTTCTTGATCGCTTTCTCGCACCATAAAAAATGGAAATTGGTAGGAGCTACTACGTCGATAGCATCGCAGGCATCGATCAGGGAATCGGGATCGAGGAAACGGGGAAGCTGGTACTTTTCGGCGACCTCGGCAGCAGTGTCGTCGTGCGGATCATAAAAACCAACGATATCTATACCGGGTATTTCTTTCCAATTGTTCAGGTGAAATTTGCCAAGGTGACCTACGCCGAAAACGCCTATTCTGATCATGTTATTTGTTTGGAAGGGCAAAGGTAAGGATACTTGCGCTCCTCTGTGATGCTCTGTGTCTCCTCCGTGGCTCTCTGCGTATAATTCTTGTAAGAGAGGTTCTGAATAAAGCTTTAATCAGAAACCGTACTCCAGAAGTTATACGCAGAGAGCCACGGAGGAGACGCAGAGAACCGCGGAGATTATGTTATCTTGTGAAAAGATAATAAGAAGTATGATTACAGAGAATGAATTATCCGATATGGCATCTGCCGCCATCCATGCAGGTCATGATAAAAATGCAGAACACGCCCATCTCGCCCCCATCTATGCTACCTCTACCTTTGTTTTTGAAAGTGCTGAACAGGGCATGAACCGGTTCACCGGTGCGGAGCCGGGATTTATCTATTCCCGTTTTGGTAATCCAACCACTTCGAAGGCCGCTGCTATCATTGCCAGCCTGGAAGCATTTGGTTTGAAAAATGAGAAAGGCGAACCATTGGAATTGAAAGCGATATTACATGCCAGCGGCCAGGCTGCTATGGCGACGATGTTTTTATCCAACCTGGTAGCGGGAGATGCGGTGCTTTCACATTATTCATTATATGGGGGTACCCATGAATTTTTATATGATGTACTGCCGCGGTATGGTATTCAAAGCCTGATCGCTGACTTTACAGATATAAATGAAATTGAATCCATCCTTGCAAAAACGCCTTCTTTAAAGATGCTGCATATCGAAACACCAGCTAATCCGACAATGGGATGTATCGATATCGGCGCTGTTACCAAAGTGGCGAAGAAGCACGGCATTATCGTGACGGTCGATAACACTTTTGCAACACCTTATCTGCAGCAGCCTTTTAAATATGGGGTTGATTTTGTGTTTCATTCCACCACCAAATTCTTAAATGGACATGGATCGGCGATAGGAGGTGTATTGATCGGGAAAGATCTGCATTTCATGAACACGACCGCCGCGAAGTTTTATAAACTGATGGGTGCGAACAGCAATCCCTTCGATGCCTTTTTATTGATGCAGGGCATAAAGACATTGGGTGTGCGGATGGAAAAGCATTGCAGCAATGCGGCTCTTGTTGCCGAATATTTATCAACCCATCAATCAGTGGTAAAAGTCAATTATAATGGATTGAAGGATAATCCTGGGTTTGCCGTTTCGCAAAAGCAGATGCGGCATCCCGGTGCGGTATTGAGTTTTGAAGTGAAAAATGGAATTGAAGGGGGAAAGAAATTCATTAATCAATTGCAGATGTGCACACGGGCGGTATCGCTGGGAACGGTGGACACGCTGGTCTCGCATCCGGCTTCGATGTCGCATTCGGGTATGACAAGCGCCGACAGGCTTAAAGCAGGTATCACGGACGGATTGATCAGGATGAGCGTAGGATTGGAAGCCCCGGCAGATATTATCAACGACCTGGAAAAGGCACTTTCTATGTGAAGTTGTGAGCGGGGTCTCGCGCAGCGGACCCCTGCGCTGTAGCTTTTTCACCACATAGACACATAGGAACATAGGTTTCACATAGGGTTATTGATAGGATGGATCAAATAAAAAATACAATCTTCTTCACGATCGAATACAAGGGACAGGCTTACCCTGTATCTGCCTTTCGCAACCAGTATTATAGTTTAATGACGCTGATCGCGGATCATCTATCGCCTCCCGATTTTGGTATCTGCAGTGGCATGGGAAGTTGCGGTACCTGTATGATCACCATCAAAAGAAAATATTCAACGGAACAGGCACTGGCCTGCGAAGTATTGGTCGATGAGGAACTGTCGGGAGTTACTGTTGTGGTACAGGAACTATCGAGGTACAGGGCTGTATGATCATGATTATGCAGATTTCTTATTGCTGTTTAAACGAATACGACGCGCCATGCTCAATAGAAAACCGGCCGGCATCAGTATTGCACCCATCCATACCAGGTTAATAAAAGGAAACTCATACGCTTTAACCGATACAAATTGTAATTGCTCAGATCGTGAGTAAAGATCGATCTCTGCTTCATCATCCTTATAATTCCGCAGTTCTGCTATCGAAGAAATGGATATACTGCTATCGGGTACCTGGAATACTTCTCCTTTCCGGCGGACAAGGATTGGACGAACAGTCTCACTGCTGCCATCTCCCTGGATTATTTTTATCACTGCGATAGCCACTGTATCTGCAGGTTCAATGCCCTGGACAGCAACATTTGTTCTGACTGCCAGGTTTTCCAGGATAAACGATCGGCCTGTATGTACGACGGTATCAGTTGATTTTAATTTGATGATATCATGCCGGCTGCTGTCGGTGTTTTTTGCCGGATCGGCAATGGAAGTGACATAAACAAAAACGTCTTTGTTCCAGTAATGTTTTGCATCGGGATTTGATAGCAGGCCCTCCTTTCCTTTATAATTCACGAAGGCATTGGGTGATAGTGAAAATTTCTCTTTGCCTTCTTTACTCTCAAAACCGATCTGGTAAAACCATAACGGCTTGCGGGGATGAGCGGAATCATTTTGATACGTGACCCAATAATCACCCATACTGGTTTTGATATCCTTGAAGAGAGTTATGTTCTCACCTGGGTTTTCCGCGGAAGATGCTGTTAAAGGGGCAGCGGGATCATTCCTGGTAAGAGAAAGTATCCTTTTGTTGGAAGAAGAGATCAATATGCCCAGTATCATGATTGCAAATCCGGCATGCGCCAGCACTGAACCTGCGAGTTTCATATTTCCTTTTATTCCAAGCCATAGATAGGCAAGATTGGCGATGATGGCAAAACTGTTGCTGATAACCGCCAGCCATACCCAGCACATAAAATAAGGACCTTTTGCAGCATAATTTATTTTCCCGGTAACAATAATCAGCGTTCCTGTTACTATCGAAATAGCCAGTAACCAACCTGATTTCTTTACCACTTTATTAGTTCGCGTCCTTTTATAACTGAGGTATTGTGAAAAAGCAGTTAAGGATCCGAGCAGGATAGCGACTATGATCTGAACTTTATTATAACTGTGTTCAGGATTTTCGCCGGCGGCCAATGGTTTGAACAGGGCTTTTTTTGAACCGGAAAACCAGCCGGCTATTTCATTAAATACCGGAACAGAAGTCATGGATATGATGGATAGTGCTCCAAGAAATAAAACCAATACACCCAAGAACATCCACCATTCCCGGGAGGAGCTATGCTCTTCAGCAAGCGGGTGACTTATCCTCTTGTAATGTATTGCATATAAGGAAAGAGCAGGTAAAGCAAATAAAAGAACAAAGAATAATAATTGACCGTTCATGCCCAGGGTTGTAAATGCATGTACGGAACTATCGCCTAATATGCCACTGCGCGTGAGAAATGTAGAATACAGGACAAACAGGAAAGATAGAATGGTTAATAACAGGGATGAACGTAATGAATAGCGGGCATGTTTATAGATCAGCATGGCATGGACGGCAGCTACCATTATTAACCAGGGAACCAATGATGCATTTTCTACAGGATCCCACGACCAATATCCCCCGAATGTCAGCGATTCATAGGCCCAGCGGGCGCCCATGACAATGCCGGCGCCCAGTGCAGCGGCTGCAAACAATGCCCAGGGAAGGGCCGGCCTGATCCATTCACCATATTTTTTCGTCCACAATCCTGCTATTGCATAAGCAAACGGAACAATGAAAGCTGCAAAACCAAGGAAAAGAACGGGAGGATGTATCACCATCCAGTAATTCTGTAATAAAGGGTTCAGTCCATTGCCATCTTTGATCGATGCGAGGTAACCAGGTTGGGAAAAGACCGGTGCTTCCATCGCATTCCGTAATAATATAAATGGATCTGTACCGATGCGAATTCCGAACAGGTATACTCCGGCAAGCATCGTGGCAAGACAGAACTGGGCGAAGCATATAATCGTCATTACGGGAGCTTCCCATTCTTTGGACCTGGCTATTAAAACAATACCAATGATACAATGCCAGCAACTCCACAAAAGAAAGCTTCCTTCCTGTCCTTCCCAGAAACAAGCGAGCAGGTATTTGCTTTCCAGCAGTAAACTGCTGTGTTGCCATGCATAATGGTATTCAAAAAAATGATGACGGATAATGAAGAGGAGGATCAGGAAAACAGCAATCACGGAAATCACATCTGTAAAAAAGAGAATGCGACTGAAACGGATCCATTTATCTTTTACAGGACCTGCCGTTGCCTGTGTGCTTTTGAAATAGCTGAACGTGGCGAGGAGCGATGCGATCAATGACAGGATCACAAAGAAATGGCCCAATTGACCCGGCAACAGGTGTTCTCCAATGTATTTCATGTTGAAATAGTAATGAGTTACAAACGGCCGGGAATAGATTTATTGGCGCCGGTTTCTGTTAACTGCCCGGCTGGCGCCTTTATCTCGTCTTTATATTTGGAAGGACATTTCAACATTATTTCCCGGCAATCAAAATAGTCTTTCTGCATACTTCCTTTCAGTACCAGCCGTTCGCTGATCTCCAGGTTATCGGGTTTAGCATTATGGTAAACTACTTTGGTAGCACTGCCTGTAGAATCGACGACTGTAAAGCTCAGGTAATTGGGGTTTTTTATGGCGTCATAGATTACCGGCCTGGAATGATCGAGCCTGGCGATGACATGCACAAACTTACCTGGTTTCTGCCGGGCCGATTGAATGGTATCATAAGTAGTGAGCGAACCCATAAAACTGAGCAGGAATGAAATAGTTACAGCAACGCAGATCAGTAATAAAATATGAACCTTTTTCATTCTACTTGTTTTTAGTTTCCTTTTCCAGTTTATTTATTTTCCGGTCAAGCCTTGCCAGGTAAATAATAAGACCGGTAAGTATGGTCAGCATTACTGCTATCACCACATAAATTCTTCCATTGCTTCGCATAATATTACCTGTTTGCACCTGTTCGTTTTGTTGTGCCCGGGTAATCAGCAGCAGGAGACAGCAGGCGAACGAGAGTATAATGTGTTTCATATTTAATGAATTAATGTATGTTCTTTCACCTGCACCAATCTTATTTTCAGTGAAGTGATCCAGAGACCAAGTAATGTCCAGCCGATAATAGCAGGATAAAATACCACGCGCATCCTGGCATCTACATCATTGGTGTTGAGTGCAGGGTTTCCTTCCCTGCCGGGATGAAGACTGGGTAATATCCGGGGGATGATCCAGATGGTGGGAAATAAAAGGGCAAAGGCAAAAATGTTATACACAGCGGATATTCTTGCTTTCTTATCGATATCAGGAATGGAATCGCGAAGGATCAGGTAGGCTGCATAAATCATCAGGGCGATGGCTGTTCCCAATAATTTAGGTTCCCTGGCTACCGCACTATAGGAGACAAAAGCAGCATTATTGGGATCGGCCCAGGTATAACTCATCCATATAATACCTGTTGCGTATCCAAGTATCCCGAAGACAATTGCCACCACGGCAAACTGTCTTGAATAAATATCAAACCGTAGTTTTCCAGACCGTAAATATTTTATCGCGTATACCAGTGAGATGGTAAACAGTACCATCATCACGAACCACATACATACATGGAAATAAAGATTACGGATCGTTTCTTCCAGTTGTGGCAGGTCGGGCACCTTGCCCAGCAAGCCGGCAATCACCAGCAGC
>CAMLGR010000048.1 GCA_946479615.1 uncultured Bacteroidota bacterium
AGCAAGGCAATCTCTACGCCCTGCGGAGCCGCATTAATAATGAGTTCTTTGTTCATTACAGCTTACATAATATGAATCACCTAAGTGCTGTAAAAACCGGTCGCCGGTAATACGTACATGAATGCGGGGTAAGAGAGTTGCAGATATGAGGCGGGGTGCAAACCAGTACGACAAGCAACCAGTCAACTGAAAAGGTCCAGGTAAATAAAAATTCAAGGGTTCAAGGATTTAACGTTTAATGCTGTATTATGTAAGCATTAAACGTTAAACCCTTGAACTTTTAAACCTTATTTATTCCTCTTCTTATGTCGGTTCTTTCTCAGTCTTTTTTTACGCTTGTGCGTCGCAATTTTATGACGCTTTCTTTTCTTACCACAAGGCATACTCAAGTAATTTTTTAATCTTGTTTATTAATAATAAGTTTCTACTATTTTACGAGCCGGTGAAGGCTACTTCGTAAGGTCGTTGATCCTTTTTTCTATTTCTGTCCGTACATCAGCCCGTTTGATATACAACAGGCTTTTCCGGTACCATTCTGTCGCTGTCTTTTTATCGCCTGTTCTTTCATACACATCAGCGAGTAACAGTATCGCTTCCACATTCGACGGATCCATCCGGCTGATCGACTGCAAACGACTGATGGCTTTATCTACCTGTCCTGAGACCAGCGATCCTTTTACCAGTGTCATCTGGGCGTACAGGTTTGTGCTGTCTTTTTCAACTACTTCCCTGATCTTAAGGATGCCTTCCATCGGGTTGGCCGAGATATTTCCAAACAGGTAGCAGGATCCCAGTCCTACTTTAGAAGAATCATTATCGGGGTTGATCTTCAGCGCCCTTTCAAATAAATCCTTTGCCTGTACCGCTTTCCATTTACTAAGCCCTGCATTTTCACCACCATCATCTTCCAGGCTTCTCAATAATAAATGGGCAGCAAAGGTGAGGCTTTTTTCCGAATTTT
This sequence comes from uncultured Bacteroidota bacterium, assembly GCA_946479615.1. The sequence goes on from CAMLGR010000048.1 coordinate 962, forward strand.
CCAATCTTGCTGATTCTGCCTGGTACCAGGCATAGGGAGCGAAAAATCCAAGGGAATCGCCCCAGAAATGCGCCAGCTGGTGATATACTTCCAGTTGCTGGCTTTTAACAGCTCCGCGGGAAATGGAATTTTCCAGGGAAGTAACATGGCTTATCTGCCCGGGAGACAGCTGCCGTTTGGCTATCAATAATATAGTATCGGTGGTTAATTCACCGGGCATGGCTTCGGCCGTCATCGCGGCCCCGGGCTCCACTGTCTTTTTGGGAGGAGTTGTGCGAGCGAATATAAAAATGACTGCTACAAGAAGCACACCTGCTCCTAAGGTCATCCACTGCGGTTTCTTCACTACTTAATAATTTGGAAAGCAAAGTTACCGCTGTCGTAGTTATGAATGTTAATTAAATTGCCTGTAAATAAAAAGGAAGTCATTGCTGAAGCTTATGCGTCTTCACCCGGACCATCGTCAGGTTTTACTTCTTTCAGCTTCTTTACCTCTGCTACGAATTCTTTTGCAGGTTTGAATGCAGGAATATAATGTTCAGGAATATGAACGGCGATGTTCTTCTTGATATTACGACCGATCTTGGCCGCGCGCTTCTTTGTTATAAAACTTCCGAACCCGCGGATATAAATATTTTCACCAGCAGATAAGGTATCCTTTACTTCTTTGAACATAGTTTCAAGAGTAACAAGGACATCCACCTTGGGAATACCTGTCTTCTCAGATATCTGGTTTACAAGATCAGCTTTTCTCATTGTCGTGGAGGTTTAAAGTGGTTTAGAATGCCAATTTATAACAAAATTATATGATTGTCAATAGGATAGCCAAAAAAAATTGTCATATATGGGGTTCCGGATTAAAGAAAAAGCCAGATATTGGCCCCGATATACTCGTAAATATGAGAAAAAACGGTCCTGGCGAGATGGAAAAACGGTTTTCAGAACGGCTTTTAAACTGGAATAAAGAGAAAAACGACCGCAAAATGCCCTGGAAGGGCGAAAAGGACCCTTATAAGATCTGGCTGAGCGAAATTATCCTCCAGCAAACCCGGGTTGAACAGGGCCTTAAGTATTACGACAATTTTATCAACACTTTTCCTTCCATCCGGCAACTGGCCAAGGCCCCGGATGATAAAGTATTCAAACTTTGGGAAGGATTGGGTTATTATTCCCGTTGCCGCAATCTGCTGGTCACAGCCCGTTACATCGCCACCGAAAAAAAAGGAAAATTTCCCGACACTTATGAAGAGATCAATTCTTTAAGAGGCATCGGACCTTATACAGCTGCCGCCATTTCTTCTTTTGCATTCAATCTTCCGCATGCAGTAGTAGATGGAAATGTATTTCGCGTACTGGCCAGGATCTTTGGTATCGATAAACCAATCGATTCAACAGAAGGAAAAAAATATTTTACCCAACTGGCAAATGAGTTGCTGGATAAAAAGCAACCCGGTTTATATAACCAGGCCATCATGGATTTTGGTGCGGTGATCTGTAAACCGATGAGCCCGCTTTGTTCTTCCTGTCCTTTTCAAAAAACCTGTTATGCTTTTCAGCATGATAAAATAAACGAGTTGCCGGTAAAGGAGAAAAAGATAAAGACCCGTAACCGGTGGTTTTATTATTTCGTTATTCAATACAAGGATCAGGCGGTCATCCGGCAACGAATGGCAAAGGATATCTGGCAACAATTATTTGAATTTCCCATGATAGAATCGGAAGAGGAAAAAGATATAAAAAAAATCGTTGCACAGGCAGAAAAAACAGGATTGCTAAAGAAAGGAGGTTATGAAGTGATAAGTTTCTCACCAGTGTACAAGCAACAATTATCTCATCAATTTATAGCAGCAAGGTTTATAACGATACATTTAAAAGCCAAACCGGCAGTTGAAGAAGGTATGTATTGGAAAAAAATAAAGAACCTGACTGATCATGCATTTCCCCAGGTCATTAATCAATATTTGAAAGGAAGTAAGGAGCAGAGTTTGTTTTAAGTGAATTTTTTTCACGCAATGACGCAAAGGAATACACGCGAAGGCGCAAAGTCTTATTGTATTCTTTTGTGTCTCTTTTTTTGCGTCTTTGCGTGAAAAACAGCGGAATCACCAAAGGCGATCTCAAATCCCTGTATCTGCGGCAAGAATTATATCCCAACATTATGGTCAGCCAGGGTTAAAACCATGGTTAATTTCCGACCCTTTGTATCGGAACGGGGATTATAAGCGGAATATTGTCAGCCCGCTTCCAGCAGGTATTCCGGGCCAGTTAAAATTTTCATAGTACGGGTAAAAAAAATTAATTTTAAGAAGCATTTACCAACTGGAGACGATTTTAAATAAACTACGAAAAGAAAAAAAACGAAACGACTATGAGAGGCGTAAACAGAGTAATGCTCATTGGCAACCTGGGAAAAGACCCCGACGTTCAATTCCTCGAAGGCAATATTGCCGTTGCTAAATTTCCGTTGGCAACCACGGAAACATTTAAAGACAGATCAGGTAAACTGGTATCGCAAACCGAATGGCATACAGTTGTACTATGGCGCGGGTTGGCTGAACTGGCACAGAAATACCTTCACAAAAGCAGCCTTGTTTATATAGAGGGCCGGTTACGTACGCGTAGCTGGGAAGATAAAGATGGTAATCGCAAGTTTGCTACGGAAGTAGTGGGCGATAACCTGATCATGCTTGACAAACGGATGGATGCCGGTGCTACCCCACCAACTGACGGAGGAGGCATTGAAAATATCGGCGGTACTGATTCAACTATCGGCGACCCTTCTGAAAATCTTCCTTTCTGATACAATCTATGTGAAACCTATGTTCCTATGTGTCTATGTGGTAAAAAAGCTGGCTGGCGTAATCTTCACCACATAGGCACATAGGAACATAGGTTTCACATAGCGGATCACTCAACACATTTAAATACTATAACTTTGTCCCGGCCTGTGAAAGCCGGCCGATTTGAAATCAAAAACAATTGACTTGGAAAGCCATTCGGTTTTTAGTTTTTTAGGGCTCAAACTCTCTTATATTTTCCTTGCAGCAGATACGCAAAGCATGACCCTGCTTGTACTTTTGCTGGCTGTTTTACTAGTACTCACCTTTGCTATCTCAGGTGCAGAAGTAGCTATCTTTTCTCTCAGCAGCAAGGATATAAATACCCTGAAGACCCGCCAGCAGCATGCCGCAGCGAAACGTATTATTAATTTCCTGGAAGAACCCAAAGAGGTGTTCGCTTCCTTACTCATCGCCAGTATTTTTATCAATATATCCATCACTATTCTCACGAATTTCCTGATCAGCCAGTACCTGCCCTATGGATCGGTGACCCTGTTTGGTAACTCTCCTGCTGGGGAATTATGGAATTATGCTATCGAGGTTTTGTTACGCGTCAGTATCATTGGATTTATATTGGTATTCTTTGGGCAAATACTTCCGAAAGCATGGGCCACGCAAAATAATATCCGTTTCGCTTATGATTGGGGCGTGGTTGTAGAAGGTGTGCATCTTATACTCCGTCGTATCAGCAAATGGATCGTTTCACTGGCGAATGGTATTGGAAAAAGATTAGGCGCCGACAGATCGGAAGCGATCAGTATCCGCGAACTGGATGAAGCGATCGATATCAAAACCGATGAAGAAGCATCACAGGCCGAAAAAAGTATCATGAAAGGTATTGTGAAGTTTGGAAGTATCTCGGTGAAACAGATCATGCGCAGCCGTCTGGAAGTAAATGGTATCAGCTATGCTGCTTCCTTTTCCGAGCTTATCAAAAAAGTGCAGGAACTGCATTATTCGCGTCTGCCGGTGTATAAAGGCAACCTCGATGAAGTAGCGGGTATTATTAATACCAAGGACCTGGTATCTTTTTTAAATGAGACAGATGCTTTTGACTGGCATACCATAATGCGCCAGCCTTATTTTGTCCCGGAATCGAAACTGATATCCGATCTGCTCCGCGATTTTCAATCCAGGCATGTACACTTTGCAGTGGTAGTGGATGAATTCGGTGGTACCAGTGGTATTGTAACCATGGAAGATATAATGGAAGAAGTGATCGGCGATATCCGTGATGAATTTGATGATGAGGAAAATAATAACCGCAAACTGGATGAACAGAATTATATTTTTGAAGGGCGGACAATGATCCATGATATGTGCAAAACCATGCACCTGCCTATGGATACCTTTGACCAGGTAAAAGGAGAAAGTGAATCGGTGGGTGGATTGGTGCTGGAGCTGGCAGGTAAATTTCCTGCTGTCAATGATGTGATCACCAGTGATCGTTTTTCCTTCACCATTCTTGAAGTATATAAGATCCGCGTCCAGATGGTGAAAGTAACAGTCAATCCTGAATCATAAAGAACCCATGCAATACCTGATGAAGCAACGTCACTTCTTTTTTTTCCTCGCTATAACCTGTTTTCTTTTTTCCTGTAACAGTAACTATACCTACAAGAAGAAGGGATATTTTAAAATTGAATTCCCGGAAAAAGAATACCAGGTATTCGATCAGCCCGGTTATCCATACAAATTTGAATACCCCGTTTATGCCCGGGTAGTAAAGGACACTTCTTTTTTTGGACAGGCAACCGAAAATCCCTGGTGGATCAATATCGAGATCCCGCGGTTCGCAGGACGCATTTACATCAGCTATAAGGAAGTAGGGAAAAATAATTTTGATTCGTTAGTGAATGACGGATATAAGATGGCGTACAAGCAACATACGGATGTATCCACCGGTATCGATGACAGCGTTATGCTTACTCCCCACGGCGTAGAAGGAATTTATTTTTCCCTGGGAGGAAATACAGCAACAGCCAATCAATTCTTCCTGACCGATTCAATCCGTCATTTCTTAAGAGGCGCCCTCTATTTCGATGCAACACCCAACGCAGATTCCTTAGGCATTGTCAATGACTTCCTGAAAAAAGATGTACAGCATTTGATTAATACACTGGAGTGGAAGTAGATGTTAGGTGTGAAACAACTAAATTATCGAATGATCACACCTAACACTTAACACCCAACACCTCCTCATTCCTTTTCCGGGTTTACCACATCAACTTTCAGTTGCTTTTCATTGGGGACGGCGGGAACATCGATAATTTCTTCCTTGTATTCGCGGAGGGGAGCGCGGCTGAAGAATTTATAGTTAAGTTTCTTCGGGGTTTTAATTTTCTTTACAACCGTCTTTGTTTTTTCTTTGGCAGGTTCGTTGGTAACGACGGCTTTTTCCTGTTGCAGTTCTGTTTTTGAAGTGTTCACGATTTCTGCCTGCTGAAGACTTTTTTCTTCATTTTTGACAGGCGGCACCTTGATCTCTTCTTCCTTGTATAAAGATTCCAGTTTTTTGCTGCGGCTTACTTTCTTATAATCTACAAAGCCGTAAATAGAAGCGCCCACCATTAAGATGAGACCGATGTAGAGGAATGATTTCATGGTTATATGTTTTAAAGAGTTTAAAGATTTAAAGGTTTTCACAGCGCCGGACTTATCTCGCAAATGATCGCAGGTAGTTCCTGCTTTTTTGATAAATGATCCATTCGGCAAACAACATGTTCCCGATCACACTGATCCATAGGGATAGTTCATAATTTTCAAGATGACCCCAATCCAACAGGAAGAAAATGATATGGTACACGCGGAATGTGACGGCCGTCATAGCCATGGCGTAACTGCGGATCATCCATATTTTATGCGCCAGTACATTTTTCTTAAGGATGGTAGATAATCCGTAAAAAGTAGTGACGAACCAATTGGAAGCCATGAACAGGAATAAAGCTCTTTCCCAAAAACTTCCTTTGGCAAAAAAGGACATATAAAGGCCGGTAGGCGCGCCCAGGAACAGGACCACAAAGACATACATCCTGCCCGACCAGCGGTGAATGGCCGCTGTTTTTTTCAGGATATACCGGGAGAACTGAATAAGTGCGGTAAGAATACAAATGGCGCCGGCGAAGATGTGAATGTAAAAGCAGGCACTGTAAAAATTGCTTTCAAATAACAGGCTTCTCTCTTCTATAAAGCTGAAATTTTTACTGAAAGAAAAGTAGGGCAGGGTATTATAAACGAGCAGCAGACTGAAAGCGGTAACAGGCACCCAGAACAACATCCGGGAAAAGACCCTGGCAGATCTTTGCAATGTGTACAGCCGTGAATTCAGCATATAGTGGTTTGAACAGTGGGATTCAGCGGACGGGAAAAATTCACACGATATAGCTGTTACAAGTTTGTTAAAGAGAATTTCAGTGAGCGCTGAATCTTCATTAATTTGGGCTCTTAACTTTTTTTCAGATGTCCGTTCACAAAATTCTGTTCCTCGCTTTTATAATAAGTATTTCAGTCACTGTTGCCCGTGCCCAGGATGCTGCAGCTGTCGATTCGATGAAGACAGCGCTTTCCAAAGTGACTACGCCAGCCGATAAAGCATACTGGCTGGATATGCTGGCACGTACTTCCATGAATGTAAACCTGGAAGAAGCAGAAAAATTCGGTAACCAGCTTATTGAAGTGGCAGAAGAATCGAGGGACAGGAAGCTGATGATAAAGGCCTATCTCTCCAATGGCACCCGCTGCAGTTATTTTGCCGGGAATAAAGATTATACCCAACGCTCCATCGATTATTTTACCAAGGCATTGGATATAGCGAAGCAAAACCGGCTCGATGCCCAGATCGGTGAATCCTTACTTAAACTGGCCAGCATCAACCTGGCAGTGCCGGACAAGGATAAAGCGCTGTCCTATGTGAACCAGGCTTTTTCTATTATCTCTACTCTCACGAATGATAGCTTAAAGGTAGCGGCTCATAATACCTATGGCGATACATATCTTGTCAGGAACGAAAAAACACTGGCACTGCGTCATTACTTTACCTCCTTACGCCTGGCCGAAGAGATTGGGAATTATCCGCTGATCAGGGAATCCAATATCAACCTGTCAGGATTTTATACGAGTATCGAAGATTACGATAAAGCGATTGATTATTATATGATTGCTGATAAAGCCCTCGATAATATTAAAGAAAGGAATGCACCTTATATGCATGTGATCGATATGAATAGTATCGGTAACCTGTATGCACAAAAGAAGAACTATGATATCGCTATCCGGTATTACGAAAGATCGCTGGCGATGGCCGATTCCATGCGTTTTCCTTCCATCAAGGTACCTGCTTATATAAGTTTACTGAATCAATACCTGCGAATGGACCAGCCGCAAAAGGCATTGACCTATTTTAATTCAGCAGAAGGGCAGTCATTACAGAAATACCTTAACAATTTCGGATTTACCGGCGTGATCGCACAGGCCTATGCGATCATCTACACCGAGCTGGGCAAATTCGATAGCGCACAATATTATTATGATAAAGCATCACCTTATTTCGAAAGCACGAATAACCAGGCCTCGAAAATGAATTATTATGTGCAGCTGGGTAATTATTATAAAAAGCTGGGTAAGTATGATAAGGCCATCGAACTGATGCTGAAAGTAGAAGATATGGCGATGAAGAATGGTCAACTGGAGGTAATTGAAAAAGGCGCGAAAGAACTTGATTCCCTCTACACCCAGACCGGGAATTTTGTACTCGCCAGTAAGTACAACAGTATCCGCTACCAGTATAAGGATAGTGTTGAAAAACTGAATAAGGAAAAGGAGCTGGCGCAGGTAGAAGCCGGCGATGAGCAATTGCGCCTGCAGCGGATTGAAAAGGAGAAGGAAGACGCCAAGCACAAACGCTTTTACCTGCAATACCTTGCTATCACGATCGGCATCACGGCCTGTTTTGTTATCCTGGTTCTATTGGGAATGTTTAAAGTTTCGGCCGGCACCATCAAAATGATCGGCTTTTTTGCTTTCCTGATGTTCTTTGAGTTCATCTTTCTCATCTTCAAGAAAAATATATATGCGATAACTGAAGGGGAGCCCTGGAAGGACCTTTTGTTCATGATCGGCCTGGCCGCTATCCTGCTGCCGCTTCACCACTGGCTGGAACACAGGGTGATCCATTACCTGACCTCGCATAACCGCCTGACAGCAGCCGGCAATCAATTGCGGACAAAGTTCTTTAGCCGGAGAAAGGATACGGATCATTAAGGAAGGTTATCTTTGCGCAAAATGACAATACGTGATTGTAATTGATAATATACTGGTAAGTGACGATGTGGTACAAAAGGAATTTGTCTGCGATCTCAGCAAATGCAAGGGCGGTTGCTGCGAAGAAGGTGATGCCGGTGCGCCGCTGGCCGATGATGAACTTGAGTTGATCCTAGAATATTATGAAAAAGTAAAACCCTATCTCACACCCCGTGCTATTGCCGAAATAGAGAAAAAAGGCAAGTATCAATATGACCGCGAGTTTGGCTGGGTGACACCTACACTGCCTTCCGATAACGAAATATGCGTTTACGGTTTCCGGGATGAAAAAGGGTATATCAAATGCGCATTTGAACAAGCCTATTACGATGGCATTATTCCCTGGAAAAAACCGATCAGTTGTCATTTATACCCCATTATTGCCAACAAAGGCAAGCATGGCGATTATGAGCGCGTGAATTATGAACCCAGGGAAAAATTATGCAGCCCGGCCTGCAGCCTCGGAAAAAAGCTAAAAGTACCTACCTACCAGTTCCTGAAAGAAGCGCTGATCAGGAAATACGGGGAAGAATTTTATAATACACTTGACCAGATTGCAAAGGAAGAATACACTCCATCTAAATAACCGGGCTTCGGGTAAGAAAGAATAGAACGCGGATAGTACGGATGAACGGATTATAAATATATATTTTGTGTGTGCATCCTTCATTATTAAATCCTGATCATCGATGGATTAATCCCGGATTCTGCATGGTTCCTGGTCCGGGCATTCTTTAAAAAGAGTGGCAGGAAATCAAGTTCCGTATTACATTTGTAGTATGTCTGAAAGAGCCTCTTCATTTACAGCCAAAAGCACGGAAAAAGCGGCGGATAAAGAACATCGCCGGAAGATCAATTTCAATATCGGGAAATACAATTCCGTTGTGCCGCAGGGTAAACAACAATTCAGCGATGTACACCTGGCGCGTGAAAGAGCCAAGAACCTTAAATGGAAGGCTATTGAAACGCTGGATACACAACTGGAAACATTCGAAGCAGCAATAACAAGGCGCGGTGCGAAAGTGATCTGGGCCGAGACAGCAGAACAGGCATTGGAAGAGATTAAAAAAATATGCGAAGAGAAGAATTGCAAAACGATCGTGAAGAGCAAGAGCATGGTGACGGAAGAAATACACCTTAATCATTTTTTAGAAAAAAACAATATCGAAAGTGTAGAAACGGATCTGGGTGAATACATACAGCAATTGGATAATGAGCCTCCCTATCATATTGTTACTCCGGCCATGCATAAAAGCAAAGAGGATGTAGCTAAATTGTTTGCTGAGAAACTGGGAACCGATCCTGCATTAACACCGGAACAATTAACCCTGGTAGCCAGGTATAAACTAAGAGAAAAATATACGGCCGCGGAGATTGGTATTACCGGCGCTAATTTCATCATTGCCGATACCGGCGCTATTGCTGTTACGGAAAATGAAGGAAACGCGCGCCTGAGTTGCGCCTGGCCAAAAACACATATTGTTATTGCGGGAATCGAAAAGGTAATTCCTTCCATGACGGACCTCGCTCTTTTCTGGCCGCTGCTTTCCACATTCGGTACGGGTCAGCGGATAACAGTATACAATACAATTGTGGCAGGTCCCCGCCAGGAAAATGAAGTGGACGGCCCGGAAGAAATGTATGTGATCCTGCTCGATAACGGCAGGACCAATATACTCGCCAATGAAAAACAACGCGAGAGTTTGTATTGTATTCGTTGCGGTGCCTGCCTGAACGCTTGCCCCGTGTATAAAAATATCGGTGGTCACGCGTATGAAGCGACCTATAGCGGACCGATCGGTTCTGTCATTACCCCGCATCTCAGCGGTATGGCCGAATGGAAACACCTGAGTTACGCTTCTTCTCTTTGCGGTAATTGTACGGAGGTATGCGCCGTGAAGATCAACCTGCATGAATTACTTTTAGAAAACAGGCACGAAGCGGTTGATGAAGGCCAAAGCAATTTTTCCGAAAGAATGGGTTGGAAAATGTGGAAGCAGGCGATGCTGCATCGCGGTATGATGAATATGGGAAATGCTTCGATCAAAAACTGGGTGGTGAATGCGTTATTGAAAGGCTGGACGGAGCACCGCGGAAAAATGGAGTTCCCTAAAAAATCCTTTAACCAGATGTGGAAGGAAAAGAAATAAATTGAACCATCCTTTATCCGAAACATACCAGCTTGCTAGTTTATACCTTATCCATAACGCCCCGGCTCTCCTATATTTTTAATTTTATCGGCAAGGAGATCATTGGAGAAGCTTTTCAATTCACTACCGATATAGATGCTTTCAGGGAATACCCGGGAGCGAAGATCAATTATACGAAGGACCGTGTCAGCGATGCAGGGTTTCATATTCAGCCGCACAGCTTATTATTTGAAAATACGATTCAGCCCCAGGCGATTTCCTGCTTTCCTTTACATAACAGCAAAGCATTTTTTGCAACTGACGGCGATCTTCCTTTTGATATTTTTGCCGCTTCTTTTTATTTGCTGAGCCGGTATGAAGAATATCTTCCTCATGAAAAAGATATGTATGGAAGATATGCGCATGAAAATTCACTGGCATGGAAAGAAGGATTTTTAAATCAACCGCTTGTCAATAACTGGCTCAAATGGTTAAAGGACGCACTCAATAAAAAATTCCCTTCTCTTGTCGTGCGTTATCCTTCTTTTGCTTTCGTACCTACCTATGATATCGATATGGCCTGGACATACCGGCACAAAGGCTGGCGGCGAAGTATCGGCGGACTGTTCCGTTCATTGCTCACCGGTAAATGGAAAGCGTTTATGGAACGAATACAGGTTCTTCGCAAAAAACAAAAAGACCCTTATGATACCTATGGCTGGATGAACCAGTTGCATGTAAGGCATAAGTTAAAACCTTATTACTTTTTCCTGGTAGCAGAAAGAAAAAGCCGGTATGACAAAAATATACCACCTGCCCATCCGGCTATGAAGGACCTGATCTATGACCAGGTGATCCGTTATCCGGTCGGCATCCATCCATCCTGGCGAAGTGGTGATGAACCCGGATTGCTGACATCCGAGATCGAAAAATTAAAAAAGATTACCGGTACTAGTATCCAATCTTCACGTCAGCATTATATCCGGTTTACGTTACCGGATACTTTCAGAAGGTTGATCGAAGAGAATATACGATTCGATTTTTCTATGGGGTATGGAAGCATCAATGGTTTCCGTGCTTCGGTTACTTCTCCTTTTTATTGGTATGATCTTGCAAAAGAGCAAACCACCGATCTCCTGCTTTTCCCTTTTTGTTTTATGGATGCGAACGCTTACTATGAACAAAAGTTGACCACAACACAGGCGCTGGAAGAAATGAAGCAATACTATAATACAGTGCTGGCGGTGAATGGAACGTTTATTATGATCTGGCATAACTCCTTCCTGGGCACCGATCCTTTATTCACAGGATGGAAAGAAATATATGAGCAGTTTATAAAAGAAGTAGCTTCTTAAACAGCTTCAGGTTCGGGTTGTTCAGGTCGTGGTAACGGCGTTTTATAGGCTTTATTGACAAGGTACACGCCGGCCAAGGCTACCAATCCACCGACCGAGATAAAAAGGGTGAGTTTTTCATCAAAGAAAACAGAACCTATCAATACAGCTACAATAGGATTGATATAGGCGTATAAAGAAGTTTGTTCGGTAGTAAGATTTTGCAACGCATACATATATGCTACAAAAGAAATGACGGAACCGAATATAACGAGATACGCAATAGCGATCCAAGATTGTGAAGGGATCGCCGTAATGCTGATCGATTGATTGGTCAATGATGAAACACTCAATACAGCCAGCCCCGAAATCACCATCTGCAATCCCAGGCTGAAATAAGGATTGAAATCGCCCGCTTTTTTCTTGGTGTATAAAGTACCAAAGGCCCATGTCCAGGTAGCGATCAGCGAAAGGATAATTCCCAGCCTGAAATCAGCGACGAGAAAATCATCGAGGTGTTCGTAAAAGATGATACAGACGCCGGCAAATCCCAGTAATAAACCCATTACTGCTTTTACAGGAATTCTTTCTGCTGTAAAAAAGCCGATCACTACCAGCCATAAAGGAAATATAGCGCCGATAATAGAACCCAGGCCGGCGGAAATATATTTTACCCCGACCGTGCTAAGCCCATTGCTCAATGCAAAATTCAAAATGCTGAGGATTATCACGGACCACCATTCTTTTCCTTTGGGTAGTTTGGCTCCTTTCAGCAGGAAGAAAATAACATAACAGCTACCTCCCAATAATTGGCGGATACCCGCTAATTGCAATGCCGGCATATGATGCACCCCTGCTCTCGATGCCACCCAGGTAGTGCCCCAGAAAAAACAGACCAGGGATAAAGCAAACAATGCTTTCCCCTTTGAACCTTTTCTCCGGAAGTTCAGTGGGTTGAGCAATGAGAGCTGGTTTTTCGCCACTCCCACAAACTCCAGGGTTGTTTTTGAAAGATTAAAACGGGACATAAGGAATTTTTGAAATTCCGGAATGAGGAAATTTCAAAACAAATAATTACCTGTGCTGCACTAATGCTTAAAATGCCGTAATCCGGTTATAACCATCGCCAGGTTGTTTTGCCTGCAATATTCGATGGAATCATTGTCACGGATAGAGCCACCGGGTTGGATGAATGCGGTAATACCAGCTTCATGTCCTAATTGCACACAATCATTAAACGGGAAAAATGCGTCACTGGCCATTACTGCACCTTGCAGATCAAATTTAAACTGTTTTGCTTTTTCAACTGCCTGGCGTAATGAATCAATACGGCTTGTCTGACCACATCCCTTACCTACCAGTTGCCTGTTCTTTACCAATGCAATAGCATTTGATTTCAAATGTTTACAGATAAGATTGGCAAAAGCCAGATCTGCTTTTTCCGTAGCATTGCTTTCGCGACCGCCGCTTTCTTTCCATTCAGAGAAATTGCCTTTATCGAGACCCTGGATCAATACACCATTCAATACAGATTTATATTGTTCGGTAGTGCCAGGCTGTGTTTTCAATTGCAGGAGTATCCGGTTCTTTTTTGATTTTAATAAAGCCAGTGCATCTTCATCAAAAGAAGGGGCGATCAATACTTCAAAGAAAATTTCATTGATCGCTTCGGCGGTAGCTTTATCAATCGTTCCATTGCTTACCAGTACGCCGCCAAACGCACTTTCAGGATCACCGGCAAGAGCCGCATCCCAGCTTTCCTTAACCGTTTTGCGTTGTGCTACGCCGCAGACATTGGTATGTTTGATGATGGCAAACGTGCTTTCCGTTGCGGAAGATGAAAACTCAGCTATTAATTGCATAGCTGCATCCACATCCACGAGGTTGTTGTAAGAGAGCTCTTTCCCGTTGAGCTGGTTGAACAGTTTATCCAAATCACCATAAAAGACACCTGACTGGTGTGGATTCTCACCATAGCGCATAGCTTTTGGATTGGTGATGGATTCCAGGAAATATAAAGAGCTGGAAGGATTAAAATATTTCGCGATAGCCACATCATAATGTGCTACTACTTCAAATGCCTTGGCAGCAAATGATTTTCTTTGTTCGATGGTTGTTTCAGCTTTCTGATCTTTTAGTAACTGTTCCAGCTCTGCATATTCTTTTTTCGCAGCTATCACTACCACATCCCTGAAATTTTTTGCAGCACCACGGATCATAGAGGGTCCACCGATATCGATTTTTTCAATGATCGATTTTTCATCAGTGGTGGAAGCCACCGTTTCCTCGAAAGGATAAAGATCAACAATGACCAGGTCCAGTTCGGGAATATTATACTGCTTCATTTCAGCCAGATCGGTCTCGACATTTCTTCTTCCCAGGATCCCACCGAACACAGATGGATGCAGGGTCTTTACACGTCCGCCTAAAATAGAAGGATAAGTAGTCAGGTTTTCAACCGGCACTACAGGTATTCCCAGTTTTTCGATGAATTGTTGCGTACCACCGGTAGAATAGATCGTAACGCCGAGTTCTGATAACTGTTTTACGATATTTTCCAGGCCGTCTTTATAAAAAACAGAGATGAGTGCAGATTGAATTTTTTTGTTCATAATTGATAAAAAATTGAAAGGATCATGTCTTTAAAAGGCGGCAAGCAAGCTATGGGCCTGCTTTTGCTACTGGTTTGGCAGGCTGGCGAGGCGCAAAGGTAAGTTACCGAAGGTTTATAGCAAAAGCTCCTTTTACTGTTACATCATGACAGGGAATATGGAGGGAATCAAACTCTTTTTGGAAGCGGCTGGCTTGCCAGGCAGGAACCGTCGCATCAAGTACTACCTGCCCGATCTTCAGTGAAGAAGTGATTTCCTTTACCGGCATACGGACATTTTTTGATAACAATAGGAGATCGATTACTGGTGGTTGATCCGTATGGGTAAAACGTAATGGCTGGTCGAGCCAGAGCAGGTGAAACCTGTGCAGGCTGATATAATTTCCTGAAATAGCTAAACCGGGAACCCTGCTGTTGTTACCGGCCCTGTTCAATATACGTGCGGGGGCTAAGTAGAAATTTTGTGCCATTGGATTTACCTGCAGGGAACTGTCGCCGATAAAATAAAAGCGATCACCGCTGATGATATCCATTGCTTTTTTCTGGGGAATATTATAGACAATTATCTTTTCCTGTGCTTTTGTTTTTATAAATGACCAGGAACGTATCATCATAAAACCCAGCAAGGCGCATAAAGCGGGTTTGAATAATAATCGCGATTTAGTAGTTAGCCACCAGGCCGATCCTGCTAAAAACAAAGTGAGCAATACCGCCTGTACAACATTTACCTGCAAACCGTTCCAGAGGGAAAATGGTGATCGTTCTATTCTTTCAATACAGGTATTCATGATCCAGATCAGCCAGCTTATTATTTTGCCTGTACATATAGCTATAAAAGGAATGAACGTAATACAGCAAAGAAATATCTCTGCCACCAGGATCAGGCTTGATAACGGCACCGCGATAAGATTGGTCAAAAGAAAATAATTGGGAAACTGGTGAAAGTAATACAGGCAAACCGGTATTGTTAATATTTGTGCTGCGATAGTGATGGCATTCAATTTCCATAGCTGGTCGAGGATCTTGTTTTTGAAATAGAATAAATGATAAACAGGTTTGCCAAAGATCACAATACTGATTACGGCTGCATACGATAACTGGAAACCAACATCCCATAACCAGAAAGGATCATAACAAAGCAAAAGGAAAGCGGATAAGGAAAGTGTATTGTACATACTTGTTTTCCGTGTCAGGCTTTCCCCTGCGGCCAGGCAGGTGAACATAAGAGCAGATCGTAACACCGATGGTTGTGCACCGGCGAGACAGGTAAAGATCCAGAGCCCTGCGATGGTAAGAAAAGGGCGCAGCCATTTCAGTTTTTTTCTTTTTTGCAGAGGCTGTAATAATTTCAATAAGAGCCAATAGATCAAACCTAAATGAAGACCGGAGATAGCAATGATATGTACAACACCTGTATTGCTGTATGATTGCACTAATGTTTTATCCAGGTCATTCTTATAGCCGATCAGCAAGGCTTCTGCGAGACCTAACTCTTTACCTGGTTTTATGTAACGGCGAAGAGAATTGAGTACATTTTCCTGTAACCGGTAAATAAAACTGGCCCATGTATGTTTATTGGTTTGAGGTAACACTATATAACCGGGTGATTGCAGGTATACCTGGTGAGTAATGCCATGCCACAAAGCATATTGTTTGTAGTTGAAAGCGCCGGGATTGCCGTTGTCCCTGATCTCCTGTATATCCTTCTTAAAAATGATTTGAGAACCGTATTGTATGGAAGCAGCCAGTGAATCTTTCCGGAAATAAATAACCAGTCTACCGGTGGCTGCTATCATACCGTTTGCAGTGAATAGATGGTTGACAACAGCTTCTGCTTTTACCGAATTGGGTTTATCTACCGGAGTTTCATCGATAGTTACAAGAACAAGTGAACTGTCTGTATAGTTTTTCCCAAACCAGTATGGCTGGTTACGCACATCGTTCGTATAAGACAGGAAGCTGCCAAGAAAAATAAACAGGAGGCAGGTAATGATACCATTGAACAGTGTTAAACTAAAACGAAGGTAGCGGCGAAGGAAAAAGAAAGCGATAAGCAACAGGCTGCAGACGGTGAAGATGAGTAAAGAGGGGCGGGAAGGAAAATGAAAATACGATTGCAGCAATATGCCTGTAATAAAAGGAACAAGAAGGCGAAACACCGGCGCTTTTTTCCAGAAGTGAACGGGCCGCACATGCATAAGGAGAGTATAAAGCGCCGGTTATTAATTCAGAGTAAATACTTATTGATATAAGCAATCTGGCTTGAGTGATAAATATGATGTTGTACTAATCCGTTGAGGAGGAAACGAAAATTATAAGAACGGTAGTCCACTTTTTCATCGAGAAATGAATCGCTTTTTTCACCCAGCACTGTAATGATTTGATCATTAGCGGCTTTAAAAGCGGTCAGTCCTTTTTCCCAGGAATGGGTAGCGGGGTCAGTTTTTCTCCAGTCCAATTTTTCCGTGGCTTCATCATTCATGGCACTGGTCCCTTTCAATCTTTCCAGGGTAAATTCTGTCCAGGTAAGCATGTGATAAAGCAGGTCGAGGGGAGAATGTCCTGTTTTGGCGGGATGATTGGCGGCTGTAGCCGGGTTGGTTTCTTCCAGCAATGCGTATACGGGGCGGCCAAACCAGGGGGTACCGGTAAGGGTATCACGGAGATGATCAACGATCACTTGAATTTCTTTATTCATATGTAAACAGGTTAAAAATTATAGCCTGGAAGTAAAGGTAAATATCGTGCCGACAGGAAGATTTGTGTTTTGCGCGTCATATCCACTATTTTACCCGCCCCCTTACCGTTTTTAAACGGTCAAAAAATGTCTTTTTATACTGGTTTAATAGCATTATTTATACGGTATTTTTTTATTATTCTTCTCCTTATTCTTTGATAATCTCACTGTTACGAATATATTTAATTTGTAATTCTTTGAACTGCATTTTATTACCATAAGCTGCCTTCGAATACCTCAATAGCTTTAGCCCATTCTATAGATTTAAATCACCTTTAAAAAACTAAGCTATGTGTACAATCGAAAAAAAATCCGTAAGAGTTGGAAAGATGGTAGACTCAGATCATGTCGACACTGTTATTAAGAATTACAAACAAGAAAGGTGGATCCACAACTCTAAGAGACTGGGCAAAGAGGATTCGCTTAGCGTATGGTACAGCATCGAAGAACTGGAAGAATTCATGGAGATTGCAAAGACACACGGCAGTGACGGTGTGAGATTGTATTTTGGAGCATACGATCAGGAACATGCTCCGCAACCCTTGTATGCAGGTCGTCAGACTGTGGTGTTTGTTGCTACCAAGCACAAAGAAACGGAAGCCGGTGGCACCAACAAGGATGTGTACATCAATACTGATAAAGGAAGCAGCATCCTGGCTTATAATGCAGGAGCACTTTGCCCTCCTTTCTGCAAACAGTACGAAGGAGAAGGCGGCGGTATTGATATTGGCATTACGATTCTTGACAAAGGCGAAGACGGTTTAGCCATCGCTTAAGTTATTAATATCCACAGAAAAACTTAACCCCCTTTAACAGGGGGTTTTTGCTTTTATAATATTACATTTAGTACAGCAATCGTTTTTATGGAATTGCCTCCCTACATATATGTGCTTGCAGTGAGCTTTGCCGTAAGCCTTTCTCTTTTTTATAAACCCAGGACTTCTGAAGTATACCTCCTGTTGTTTCCTCCGTTTTTACTAGCAACCCTTGCTGTAGAGCTGCTCGGTTCTTACCTGCGCGCCGAAGGAAAATTCAATACGGGCCTGTATAATTTTTTTACCACGTTCGAGTTTTGCTTTTATCTTTTTATTGTCAGCCTTATTATACATAATGTGCACATGAAGCTGATCATCCGGATCCTGATACCCGTTTATGCTATCACAGCCGTTATCAATATCCTGTTTATTCAGAAAATAGGAACTTTTCATACCGTTACCTATTCACTGGGTTGTTTACTGATAGTAGGGGTTTGCATTTATTATTTTTTAGAACTGTTCCGGCTACCCAAATCAGTCAGCCTGAAAAACAACCCCGCGTTCTGGATATGTTCCGGCTTGCTGTTTTTTTATTGTTGCAGCTTTCCATTATATGGATTAATTAACTTCTGGAGCAGGATCGTACTGATCGTAAAAAATTTCGTGAACATCGTGACCATTTTAAATATATTTTTATACTCTTTGTTCACGATAGGCTTCTTATGCACCAGAACCCGGAAATATACTTCATCACCATCATAGGCATTATACTGGGATTGCTCCTGGTCGGATTCATCGTTACCATACTTTTTCTTTATCAACGGCGCCAGCACAGGCAGGAGCAGGAAATGATCCTGATGAAGGACCAGTATGAAAGAGAAGCGCTCCGCTCACAACTGGAGATCCAGGAAAATACATTCAAAACAATCGCACAGGAACTGCATGATAATATCGGCCAGATGCTTTCGGTCGTGAAATTATCCTTGTCGGCCCTGCCACTTGAAAAAGATCATAAAGCATTTGATCTGGCCAAGCATTCGCAGGAAGTCCTGAATAAGGCTATTTTTGATCTTTCAGACCTGACCAAAAGCCTTCATTCCGACCGGATCAAGGATGTCGGACTGATAGAATCGATGCGTTTTGAACTGGCGAGTGTGAAAAAGGCGGGGCTGCTGGATGTACAATTTTCGGTGACAGGGGCTGAATTTCAGCTCCCGGAACAAAAAGGGATCGTATTGTTCCGTATGTTCCAGGAAATGCTGAATAATATCCTGAAACATTCCAAAGCCAGGCAAATAACTGTTCGTTTAAGTTACCAGGATGATGATACCTTTGCGCTGGAAGTAGAAGATAACGGATCTGGTTTTAACGTAGCTGAAAAACAACAGTCCGTATCTTCATCAAGAGGGGTAGGACTAAAAAGCATGTTTAACAGGGCGCAACTGATCGGCGCGTCTATTAACATCAGCAGTGAAGCAGGGAAAGGAACCCGTATATTGATAAAGCTACCTCTACATCAGGATTAATATGATCTCAAAGGGAAATAAGAAGATTCAGGTTGCCATTATTGATGACCATATCTTACTAAGAACGGCGCTGGCACGACTGGTAAATTCATTCGAAGGATATACCGTACTGCTTGAAGCTGATAATGGAAAAGATCTGCGCAACAGGATCATGCAGCACCAGGTGCCCGATGTGGTATTGCTGGATGTGAATATGCCCGAAATGGATGGCTTTGAAACGACACAATGGCTGCATAAGAATTATCCTCATATCAAAGTATTGGTGCTGAGTATGCTAAGTGATGAACGTACTATCATCAAAATGTTTCGTCTGGGCGCTAAAGGTTATCTGCTGAAAAATACGGATCATGAAGAATTGAAAAAGGCATTGGATTCCGTTACTAACAAGAATGTTTATTTATCAGAATACGTGTCCGACAAACTGGTGAGCGGTTTGCATAAAGACGTCGATAAAGATGAATCGCCGGTATTATTGAATGAAAAAGAAAGGGAATTTCTTCGCTGGACCTGCACCGAATTATCTTACAAAGAGATTGCTGAAAAAATGTTCCTCAGTCCCCGTACCATCGATGATTACCGGCAATCATTATTTAATAAACTAAAAGTGCATAGCAGGGTAGGGTTGGTGATGTATGCGATAAAGAACGGGATTACAGAAGTGTAATTTAAAAATCAAAATTAAAAAGTCAAAAGGATTTACTAAGTAGCAAATCCTTTTGACTTTTTAATTTTGATTTATTTGCTTAGATACATACTCCTGTCCTTGTATAGCTGCCTGAAGTATGGATCGCGTAGATTTTTGATAAAACGGATAGCTTCTCCTGTACTTTTCATTTCAGGCCCCAGCTCTTTATTTACATTGGGGAATTTATTGAAACTGAATACCGGTTCTTTGATAGCAAACCCATCCAGGTATTTTTCTTCCGGAATATCCGCTACACCGATTTCTTCCAGCATCACTTTGGTAGCGTAATTGAGATACGGTTTATTATACGCCTTGGCGATAAAAGGCGTGGTACGCGAAGCGCGCGGGTTGGCTTCGATCACAAATACTTTGGTATCCTTGATAGCAAACTGGATATTGATCAATCCCTTTACTTTTAATTCCAATGCTATCTTTTTCGCATAATCGACCATGTCCTGGATCTCCAGCGGGCTCAGGTTAAACGCTGGCAATACAGCATTACTGTCGCCACTGTGAATACCTGCCGGCTCAATATGCTCCATAATGCCCATGACATGAAATTTCTCTCCATCACAGATCGCATCAATTTCTGCTTCCTGGCAGCGATCGAGGAAATGATCCACCAGTATTTTATTACCCGGAATATGTTTTAATAAACTGATAACCGCTTTTTCCACTTCTTCATCATTCAGTACGATCCGCATTCTTTGTCCGCCCAATACATAGGAAGGACGCACGAGTACAGGGTACCCTACTTTGTTGGCGACTTCAATTGCTTCATCCACATCCTGTGCAGTTCCATATTCAGGATAAGGTATCTCGAGACGTTTCAGCATATCGCTGAAACGACCCCTGTCTTCTGCAATATCCATGCTGTCGTAAGAAGTACCGATGATCTTGATCCCTTTCTGGTGAAGTTTTTCAGCCATTTTCAGAGCTGTTTGTCCACCTAACTGAACGATCACCCCATACGGTTTCTCATGTTCGATGATCTCCCAGACATGCTCCCAGTAAACAGGTTCGAAATATAGTTTATCGGCCATATCAAAGTCGGTGGAAACAGTTTCAGGATTACAGTTGACCATGATCGCTTCATAACCGCATTCTTTGATGGCAAGCAAACCATGTACACAACAATAATCGAACTCAATTCCCTGGCCGATACGGTTAGGGCCCGATCCTAATACAATGATCTTTTTCTTATCCGATACTTTCGATTCGTTGGAAGATATGAGTTCCGCACCTTTGACAGCATTGGAAGAAGCTGTTTCAAAAGTGGAGTAGAAATAAGGTGTTTTGGCTTCGAATTCTGCGCTGCAGGTATCTACCATTTTAAACACCCTGGTAATACCGGCTTCTTTTCTTTTTTTGTAAACATCTTCTTCATCGCCATGCTGGGTGATACGGCTGATCTGCTCATCACTGAAACCATTTACTTTGGCTTCTCTTAACAGTTCAAGTGGTAATGTATCGAGATCATACTTCGCCATTTCCTTTTCAAGATTGACGATCTTCTGAATTTCATAAATAAACCAGCGATCGATACCATTCGTAGCTTTTGAAATGGTACCAACCGATATGCCTGCCATCAACGCATCTTTGATACGGAAAATGCGATCCCATTTCGGCACCTTGATATATTCCAGCAGGTCATCAGCATGCATCAGGCTTTTTCCATAATAACCTAATCCCACTGCATTATTCTCCAGGCTCTGACAGGCTTTTTGCACAGCTTCGGTAAAACTTCTGCCGATAGCCATTACTTCACCCACACTTTTCATTTGCAGGCCCAGTGTATCATTAGCGCCTTTGAATTTATCGAAATTCCAGCGTGGTATTTTTACAATCACATAATCCAGTGCGGGCTCGAAATAAGCGGAAGTGGTTTTGGTGATCTGGTTTTCCAGTTCATCCAGGTTATAACCAATCGCTAGTTTCGCGGCGATCTTTGCAATCGGGTAACCGGTTGCTTTTGATGCCAATGCTGAAGAACGGCTTACACGCGGGTTGATCTCGATAGCGATGATCTCTTCCGTAGCAGGATTTAATGAAAACTGCACGTTACAACCACCTGCAAAATTTCCGAGGTCTCTCATCATCATGATTGCGGTGTTCCTCATCAGTTGCATGGCTGTATCGCTGAGTGTCATAGCCGGTGCTACGGTAATGGAATCACCGGTGTGAACACCCATCGGGTCAAAATTCTCTACCGTACAAATGATACAAACATTATCCGCTGCATCACGTAGTAATTCCAGTTCGAACTCTTTCCATCCCAGTACAGCTTTTTCAACCAGTACCTCGTGGATCGGCGAAGCCTGTAATCCCCTGTTCAGGGCCTCATCGAGCTCATCTTTATCATGTACAAATCCACCGCCTGTTCCGCCGAGTGTAAATGAGGGGCGGATAACCAGGGGGAAGCCGATCTCCTGTGCAAATTCTTTTCCTTCGAGGAATGAATTGGCGGTTTTGGCAGGCGCTACGGGTACGCCGAGTTGGATCATCCACTGCCTGAATTTTTCACGGTCCTCTGCTTTATCGATCGCTTTGATATCGACACCGATCAAGCGTACGTTATATTGTTTCCAAAGTCCGAGGTCTTCGGCTTCTTTGGCCAGGTTCAATGCTGTCTGCCCACCCATAGTAGGTAACACGGCATCCACTTCATTTTCCTGGAGGATCTTTTCAATACTTTCTACAGTGAGGGGTAACAGGTATACTTTATCAGCCATCATCGGGTCGGTCATGATGGTGGCGGGGTTGCTGTTAATAAGATATACTTTGATTCCTTCTTCACGGAGACTGCGGGCGGCCTGTGTACCGGAGTAATCAAATTCGCATGCTTGTCCAATAATAATAGGGCCTGAACCGATGATCAGGACTGACTTGATAGAATTATCTTTTGGCATTTTTTTGTTGAGATTGGGCCCGGATTGCCGGGACGAAAAAACAAATTGCGCAAAAGTAAGGGTTTAGAAGGGTTTTGAAACCGCGTGAATAAATTTTTTATAAAAAATAATGCAAAGATCAGCGCATAAGCGAAGGCGAAGAGTGCTCTTCGCTCTCGTTCTGTTTCTCCGCTATTTCTCCGGCTCCTTTTTCTGTGCAACTAATTTTCTCTCCATTGCTTCTCTTTTTATATTAACCAGTAAATTTGCGCATTGAAAAAAACATTATTACCCCAAACGCTCCTGTGTTTTGGCCTGGCGCTGCTATTATTGGTGCCTTTTGCAACGAATGCCCAGCCAGTTAAAAAATATCCACAGGGTTATTTCCGCTGGCCACTGAATCTTTCTCCTGAAATCGTCGCCAATATGGGCGAATTGCGCAGCAATCACTGGCACATGGGACTTGATGTGCGCACCGCGCAAAAAGTGAATCAGCTTGTATATGCAGCTGCAGAAGGATATATCGCTTATGTGGGAATAAGACCATCCAGTTACGGGCGCTTTATTATTATCAATCATCCCAATGGACTGTCGACTTTATATGGTCACCTGAATGATTTTTCTCCGGCGCTTGAAGCGTATGTAACACAGCAGCAATACCAGCAGCAATCCTGGGCAGTGGAACTGGATATTCCAAAAGAAAAATTTCCTGTCAGCAAAGGAACATTCATTGCTTACAGCGGAACAACCGGCGCTTCACAGGGGCCGCATGTGCATTTCGAGATCAGGGAGACACAAACAGGAAAATGCCTAAACCCCTTATTGTTTGGAATGCCGCTTGCCGATAACGTACCGCCTGTAATGGTAAGACTGGCGGTTTATGATCGCAGTAAAAGTTTTTACGACCAGGGTCCGCAATTGATCCGGTTAAAAAATACAACCGGGGGTTATGTTCTTCCTTCCCCCGTTTTGAAAACCCCGTTTGAAAAAATCAGTTTTGGTTTGGAAACCTATGACAGGATCAGTGGTTCTGCCAACCAGGATGGGATTTATAAGGCCCGTTTATTTTTTGATAACCAGTTGCAGGTTGAATTTATTATCGATAGCATCAGTTATACCGATACCCGTTACATGAATGCACAGATCGATTATAAATACAAAGCAAATGGCGGCAGTTATCTGCAACATCTTTCTATGTTACCCGGTGATAAGAGCGGCGTGTATCACCCGGCAGCAGGAGATGGCACCATCTGGCTGGAGGATACATTGCAACATCGCATACGGATAGAAACAGAAGATGCTTACAATAATATTTCTTCGCTGAATTTGTTAGTGCAGCGAACAGGTGATGAAGACAGGGCAACACCGGTACGCACAGATAATTTCATACCAAATACGACCAGTGTGCTGGAGAAGCCGGATTTTGAAGCAGTGCTTTCCCCGAATTGTTTATACGATACGGTAACTCCTGTTTATACCCGTACCAATTCTTCAGAGACCTATGCAGTTTCTGCATTGCATCGCCTGAATGATGAGACAACGCCTTTGCATGAAGCGATGACTATCCGTATTAAGCCGGATAAGATCATCCCCGATCAATGGAGAAATAAAATAGTGATCAGGCGCACGGGAAACAATACGTCTATCCGTGCTGCACAATGGCAGGGCAACTGGCTGACAGCATCGTTTGCTGATTTTGGTTCTTTCCAGGCTTTTGCCGATATCACACCACCCACCGTAGCGGAATTAGGTAAAGGCGATACGGTAAACCTGAGTGCAGCCAGCAGGATTGTTTTTACTCCTGCTGATAATTCAGGAATTAAGAAGTTCCGTGCTGAACTCGATGATCAATGGCTGCGTTTTACCAATGATAAAAGCAGGTCCTGGATTTATATTTTTGATGAAAGATGTCCTTATGGGGTACATAAATTAAAAGTAACGGTAGAGGACCTGGTAGGGAATGTAACGACCAAAACATGGTGGTTTAAAAAATATGCGTACACTCCGCCGCCAAAGAAAAAGGCCACAGTAAAAAAGAAGACTGCGGTTAAGAAAAAAGCACCAGCAAAGAAGAAAAAATAACCAGTAATTATGAATTCATCATTCTTAATTCACGACGCATGGCAATTACATTAAAAGAAGGCGATAAAGCTCCCTCATTCAGCGGTACCGATCAAAACGGTAAAAAAATATCACTCGCTGATTTTAAAGGAAAGAAACTGGTTTTATACTTTTATCCTGAAGATGATACACCGACCTGCACGATACAAGCCTGCAACCTGCGTAATAATTATGGCTTGTTAAAAAAGAATGGATTTGAAGTAGTAGGGATAAGTCCCGATGATGAAAAAAAGCATAAAAAATTCGAAGCAAAATTTAATCTCCCTTTCACTTTGATTGCCGATACGGATCATAAAATACTTGACAAATACGGCGTCTGGGGTGAGAAGCAAATGTTTGGCAATCACTACATGGGCGTACACCGCACCACATTTGTCATTGATGAAAAAGGCGTTATTCATAATATCTACCTGCGCCCAAAGAACAAAGCACATGCTGAGGAGATAGTGGCAGGGTGGGTTAAATAGCACAGGCTTTTCTGAATGGCGTTAGGTTTTAAGTTTTAGATGTTAGGTGTGTTACCGGTTTATGATTGATGGCACCTTTATTATCTCTATGTGAAACCTATGTGCCTATGTGGTAAAAACTACGCCAGGCAAGTATAGCACTATAATAGTATTGCGTAATCTTACCACATAGGCACATAGGGCACAAAGGTTTCACATAGAGATTACCAATCATAAACCAGCCTGACATCTAACGCCTCCCTCTCCTGGGTCCAGAGGCAACTTGCCTGCCGGTTTTTCCGATTAATAGTCAATTCAA
The DNA here is from genome assembly GCA_946479615.1 of uncultured Bacteroidota bacterium. The sequence continues at coordinate 26,651 of CAMLGR010000048.1, forward strand.
AATTATATTTATGAGAATCATAATTGGATTGGCGTTATGCGGCATGACCCTATCCGGCATGACCCAGGACACGGCGCCAGCCAGGGATACCACGATGAAAATGGAAACTTCCTCTACAGGAACAACAAGCGACCCCAATCCCACAGAACCGAAGTACAGAACCTATATTTTTCAGTCACCCCGTTTAATCAATGCCAACACGGTACACCTGATCCCCAGAGGTGAGCTTGAATTTGGAGTGGCTCACCTGTTTGGAGATGCAGCTGGTGATTTTGGCGGGTTAAAAAACTTTTTTGGATTAGATGACGCACAGGATGTGCGAATCGGGTTTCAGTATGGATTAAGCAAACGTCTCAATATTGCTGCGGCTCGTTATAAAGGGGCTACAAGAGTGCAGCGGATGTATGAGTTGGGTGTCAAATGGCTGATCACCGAACAAAGAGATAATGATCCTTCGCATCCTTTTTCACTGGCGGCATATGTCAATGCAGTAGTGGCTACGATGCATTCCGGTACTAACCCTGATTTTGAAAATTTTGTACATGGATTCTCCGACAGGCTCAGCAATAATTATCAATTAATGATTGCTCGGAAATTCGGAAGGAATATCAGTCTGCAGTTAAGCCCGACCCTGGTGCATAGAAATCATGTGGTGGCTTATGATGATAAGAACATAGCTGCACTCGGTGCATCGGCACGTATTCACCTGCACGGACGTTATAGCTTATTACTCGATTATTTCCATCCTTTCCGCAGCCAGAGCAGCATCGATTCTTTTAAAGTAAGAGGTACAAAATTCTATGATGCACTGGGTGTAGGATTTGAAATTGTTACCGGTGGGCACGTGTTTCACCTGAATTTCACCAATACAAAAGATATATTGGAAAACAGGTTTCTCACAAGTACTACTTCTACCTGGAGCAAGGGACAATTCAGGTGGAGTTTTTCTATCGCCCGGAATTTCGATTTGTTGTATAAGAAAGCAAACAGGAAAAAAGCAATGCATTCACAATAGTTCTTAGATGTCGCAGCACAGTTGGTAAAAGGGTTTCTTTCGCAAGAAGGAAGCCCTTCCTTTTTGATGAGAGTTGTTGGTGGAGTGAGGGATGAGGTGTTAGGTGTGTTACTGGTTTATGATTGATGACACTTTCATTATCTCTATGTGAAACCTATATGTCCTATGTGCCTATGTGGTAAAAAAAGCTGACTGGC